>JAICQI010000233.1 GCA_025937955.1 Pyrinomonadaceae bacterium | reverse complement strand
CTTCTATTCCACACCCCCCCCTGCCTGCGTTTGTCCCTCTCCCCCCCCGACCCTAGGACCCGCTTGGTGAAACTCCTCTAGCACGATGATTGCTGTCTCATGGGCCAATGACCTCGACTTAAGGAGACTCATCATGAAAATCGTTTTGACCGCAATCATTCTGACGCTGGTTTCGTTGCCATCAGCCGCGCAATCTGAAGATTTGCCGGCCACGCTGGCGGTCGTCAACGGCGTCACGATCAGCACACGCGATATTGAAAAAACAACCAGCGAGCAAGTTCGCAACCTTCAAAGCCAGGTCACAGAGGCACGCAAGCGCGAGCTCGATCTGATAATCAACTCCAAACTTCTCGCACTCGAAGCCCAAAAACGCGGGATCACGACGACAAAGCTGCTCCAACAAGAGGTCGTCGCCAAAGTAAAAGCACCAACCCAAGCTGAAGCGCAAACGTTCTACGATCAGAACAAAGCGCGCATCCAGGGTGACTTCAACTCAGTAAAAGACGACATCGTCCGCTATCTGCTGGATGAACGGCAGCGCGTCGAGGCGAAGAAATTTGCGGATGGACTGCGCGCCGCAGGCAAAACGGTCATTAACGCCCCTCAGGCTACGCCACAACAAAATGCGGTTTTGGCAGTCGTGAACGGAGAAAACATCACGTCGGGTGACGTCGAAGACTCACTCAAAGCCCTGATTTTTGACGTGCAGGAACAGGTTTATAACCTGCGCAAGAACGAGCTTGAGCTCACTATCAACGACACACTCCTAACCCAGGAAGCACAAAAGCGAAAGATAACTACGAACGCACTGCTCGATGCGGAAGTTAAGCCCAAACAGGTCACGGAAGAACAAGCTCGCCTCTTTTTCGACCAGAACAAAGAACGCCTTAGCGGCGACTTCGCGCAAACGAAAGACTCGATCATCAGTTATCTGCAACAGGCCGAGCTGCGTCTCGCTGAACGTGCATTTGTTGAAAAACTGCGCGCGGCAGCTTCGATTCAAGTATTCCTGAAAGCGCCGGAGTCGCCGGTGTTTTCGATCTCGACCAAAGACCAGCCATCGTTAGGCGATGACAATGCTGCAGTTACGATCGTCGCGTTCACTGATTATCAGTGCCCAAGCTGCGCCTCAATGCATCCCGCACTCGAGCGCGTGGTGAAAGAAAACGCCGGCAAGGTGCGACTCGTCACGCGCGATTTTCCGCTCAGCCAACATGCCGAAGCTTTCAAGGCAGCGGAAGCGGCCGAAGCTGCGCGCGAACAGGGCAAATACTGGGAGTACATAGCAGTACTGATGCGAAATCAATCGTCACTCGGCGTTGAGAAGTTAAAGAGCTTTGCCACTGAGCTTGGTCTCGATCGCAGCCGTTTCGACACTGCTCTGGATTCGGGAAAGTTTGCCGAGATGGTTCAACGTGACGTCGAAGACGGAATGAAGCTCGGCCTGACAGGAACGCCAAGCCTGTTCATCAACGGCCGCCGCGTAACGGCCAAAACTTACGAGGACTTGAAAGCGAGTGTCGATGCCGCGCTCAAATCTTCGAATTCCGCAGGGAGGTAGGTTTTGCAAAGAGAGGAGGACTCAAATGGATCCTCAACACACCACTCGACGCGATTTCTGCGCCGACTTGTTATTGACTTCAACGGGACTGGTGCTGGCGGCGCCAGGCGTAACTAAAGCCATCGCAGCACAAGACTCAATGGTTGCGTATCCGCCAAGAAAGATCGATGGCGCAGAGCTATTGATGCCGGGATCCGGTCTCTACTTCAACTACCCAACAAGAAACGATGCGGCTGTGCTCCTGCGGTTCAGCGACAACGAATACAGAGCTTACAGCCGCAGATGCACGCACGCGGGGTGTTCAGTGGATTTCGACGCCCCGAGTCGATGTTTCAGCTGTCCCTGCCATCGCGGTGCATACGACGCCCGCATGGGCCAGGTGATGTATGGCCCACCACGGCGGCCTCTCGATGAAATCGTCCTGCAGGTGCGCGCCGGCGGATACGTTTGGGCCGTGGGCAAGAGTTATGGAAGAAACACAGAGGTAATCGCAAACCTCAGAGGAGGTGACTGAAATGAGACAGAGCACACACAGAATTGGAATGGTTGAGCTGATGTATTTCCTGCTTGGAGCGCTATTACTGCTTTTTCTGGGCATAGTTGCCAAAGGTCAAAGCGCGACTCAGCCAACTACCGCTAAAGCGCATGCGCAGGTCCAGCAACCACTCTACAAGGAATATCGAGGCGTGCGTCTGGGCATGACCGCGGCGGAAACCAGAGCAAAACTCGGCGAGCCCGCACTGAAGAGTGACGAACAGGACTTCTATGTCCTCTCAGCGAATGAGACGGTGCAGATTGCTTACATTGCACAAAAGGTCGTGACCATTTCCACCGATTACCTTGGCGGTGTTGGGGCGCCCGATTACAAAAGTGTCGTGGGCGAGGGACTACTGGAAAAACCAGATGGCTCTCTGTTCCGAATGGTGATGTACAACTCAGAACGCTTCTGGGTAACGTACAACAAGAGTGCGTCAGCGGTGCCTCTCGTCACGATCACTATCGGGACAATGAAATAAGGGCGGACGGCTCGCATATGTTTTTTTAGCCTGCGAAGCAGGCGTAGGCATAAAGCCTGGGCGCAAGCCTGTGGTGAATCCAATGAGTACTGTTGTCGAAAATCCAAGCGAAGCTTTGATAGAAACCAGTCTCACGGGACAACTCTTACTCGACAATCCGTTGTTCAACAAGGGCAGCGCGTTTGACGAGGATGAGCGACGCGAGTTCGGTCTTTTGGGGCTGCTCCCACTGCATTGCTCGACCATCGAAGAGCAGCTCGCTCGCACCTATGAGAACTATCGCCGTAAGGACAGCGATCTCGAACGCTATGTATTTCTGATGGCTTTGCAGGACCGCAACGAAACGCTCTTTTATCACCTCGTGCAGGAACACATCAATGAGATGATGCCCATCATCTATACGCCGACGGTTGGTGAAGGCTGCCGGCGATATAGTCACGTGTTTCGCAGGCCGCGCGGTCTATACATCTCTTATCCTCACCGTCAAGAGATCCTTACTCTACTCGACAACGCACCTTCCGACACTGTGGAAGTTATCGTCGTTACTGACGGCGAGCGGATTCTCGGGTTGGGAGACCTGGGCGTGGGGGGCATGGGCATCCCGATCGGGAAGCTCTCGCTTTATTCCGTCTGCGCGGGAATCCATCCAGCAGCAACGCTCCCGATCATGCTTGATGTCGGAACTGACAATCAGGAACTGCTGGACGATCCACTGTATTTAGGTTGGCGACACAGGCGCGTGCGAGGTGAGGAGTACGACGACTTCATCGAAGCGTTTGTCGAAGCGGTAAAGGTGAAGTTTCCCCGAGTGTTGCTTCAGTGGGAAGATTTTTCAAAGCAGAACGCCGCGCGATTACTCGAGCGCTACCGCAATCGCCTGTGTACTTTCAACGACGATATTCAGGGAACTGGCGCGGTAACTGTCGCCGGTCTACTGGCGGCAATGAAGGTCCTGCACTCAGAGCTCGACGAACAACGCATTCTGATCCTGGGAGCCGGATCATCCGCGATTGGTATTTGCGATCAGATCGTCGCGGCAATGGTTCACAACGGATACACCGAGCGTGAGGCCAAACAGCAACTGTGGCTCGTCGACAGCAAGGGCCTGGTCCACGACGGGCGTACTGATCTCGAAAGTACAAAAAAGAGATACGCTCAACGTAACGGTGGGCTCAAGGCCTGCGGTTTAAGTTTCTTTGACGTGGTTAAGAAGGTTCATCCTACGATTTTGATCGGTACCTCTGGCCAGCCTGGAGCTTTCACTGAAGAGATCGTCCGTGAGATGGGTAAACACGTCGAGCGCCCTGTGATCTTTCCGCTCTCAAATCCGACCTCGAAGTGTGAAGCGACACCCGCCGATCTTCTCAAGTGGACTGAGGGACGTGCGTTGGTGGCGACGGGCAGTCCTTTTGCGCCGGTCGATTACAAAGGGCGATTGATTCAGATCGGTCAATGTAACAACGCGTTCATATTTCCAGGCGTTGGGTTGGGCATTATTGCGTCCGGTGCGCGTAGAGTCACGGACGCAATGTTTTCCGCGGCGGCGCGTGTTCTGAGTGAATTCTCTCCCGTGTTAAATCATCCGGATGGCGCATTGTTCCCATCTCTGTCTAGTGTGCGCGAGATATCCAATCGCGTGGCACTGGCGGTGGGAACTGAGGCACTGCGAGCCGGATTGACGATCACGAGCATAGATTCTCTCGAAAGCGCCGTCGCGGACAAGATGTGGACGCCCCGCTACGTTCCGCTAAAACACCTCTCCCGGTAAACAAAAGACTTGTTCCAGCTTATCCAGTTTGTGCCTTTTGTGCCTTTTTGTGGCTCAATTTAGAGGGCGGTACGACTGGAGCATTTTCATGTAGTTTGCTCTTTCAAATGCGGCGGGTTCGGCGCAGTGCTTTTGACTCATCGCGCCAATCATCTGCATAACGCTCTGGTATTCGTGTTCGGTAAGCCAGGCGACGAGCTCGTTCAGAACTTGCCCGATCCGGCGAACTCCGTTTTGCAGTAACTCCGAGGCCATCATCGTTACGTTAGCGCCGGCCATTAATCCTTTAATCACGTCCTGCGAAGTGTGAATGCCACTCGTGATGGCAAAATCCACGCTCAAGCGGCCGTATAAAATCGCCACCCAACGCAAGGGCAAGCGCAGCTCATTCGAATTACTCAAGACCAGGCGTGGCGCTACTTCAAGATTTTCCAGATCGAAGTCAGGTTGATAAAAGCGATTGAATAGGACCAGGCCATCAGCACCGTGATCCGCTAAACGACCCGACATATTTGCAATCGAGCTGAAGAACGGACTGAGCTTCACAGCCAACGGAATTGTCACCGCTTGTCGTACCGCCGAGAGAATGTCGAGATAGAGTGTTTCAACTTCGACACCGGTGACCTCAGGATTCGCTGGTAAGTAATAGACATTGAGCTCGAGAGCATCAGCGCCGGCCTCTTCAATCAACGCGGCGTAATCGGTCCATCCACCAACCGAAGCTCCGTTCAAACTGCCGATGATGGGAATATCGACGGCATCCTTAGCGCGGCGAATCAAATTCATGTATTCGTCAGGCCCAACGTTGTAGCTCTGCATGTCAGGAAAATAGCTGATCGACTCCGCGTAACTGTCGATACCCTGAGTCAGGTGATAGTCGATGTAATAACTATCGAACCCGATTTGCTCTTCGAAGAGCGAATACATGACGACCGCAGCGGCTCCGGCATCTTCAAGGCGACGGATGCTGTCGATAGTGTGGGAGAGTGGCGACGACGACGCCACAACCGGGTTCTTCAAAGTCATGCCGAGATAGTTGGTTGATAGATTCATTGCAACCCTCCAGTGCGAATTAACGCCGAAGGCGTTCGCTAATTTCAGCCCAGGGTTGGAGCGCAAGCGACAACCCTGGGGCAACATCACCACTATTGTTTCAAACCCTGAAAGGGTTAATACCGCACAACATCTAACGCTTTCAGCGTTGGATCCTTACATTTGTATCGTACCCAGGGTTGTCGCTTGCTCTCCAACCCTGGGCTGAAATTAGCGAACGCCTTCGGCGTTAACTCGTTCCGCGAGTTGTTTGTACTGTTGCCAACGCCGCGACACGGCTTTCTGTGCCTGGTCCAGGAGAAACTTGGCCACGGCTGGTTCGCTCTGCTGCAACATGCGATAGCGACCTTCGGTGTAGATGTAGTCCTGAAGCGGAATCTTCGGGTCGCTCGAATCAAGTTGGAACGGATTCTTGTTCTCCTCAACCAAACGTGGGTTGTAGCGATAGAGCGGCCAGTGACCGGAATCCACTGCCAACTTTTGCTGGTGCATTCCCTTAGCCATATCGATTCCATGAGCAATGCACTGACTGTAGGCGATGATCAACGAAGGTCCCGAATGCGCTTCCGCTTCGAGAAACACTTTGATCGTATGTGTGTCGTTTGCGCCCATTGCCACTTGCGCGATGTAAACGTCGCCATAGCGAATGGCTGTCATTCCCAGATCTTTCTTTGCGCTGGGCTTCCCGCCGGTCGCAAACTTTGCCACCGCACCCAGCGGCGTAGCCTTTGACGCCTGCCCGCCGGTGTTTGAGTAAACTTCCGTGTCCAGCACGAGGATATTGACGTTTTGACCACTCGCGAGCACGTGGTCCAGGCCACCGTAGCCGATGTCGTAGGCCCAGCCATCGCCGCCAACGATCCAGACACTCTTCTCGACCAGTGAATCGGCGAGGCTAAGAAGATCGCGCGTATCCTCTTCACCACCAGGCTGGATTCTCGCCTTCAAAGCCGCAACTAATTCGCGCTGGATGTTGATGCCTTCATTTGTCGACTGGTCCGTATTGAGCAGGCGGTCCGCCAGCGTTTCTCCCATGCTTTCGCGCAGCCGGTGCACGAGATCTTTTGCGTACGCCTTCTGGTGATCGAGTGCGAGCCTCATGCCCAGCCCGAATTCCGCGTTGTCTTCGAAAAGCGAATTACTCCACGCCGGTCCGCGCCCGTCATCGTTTATGGTGTAAGGAGTCGTTGGCAGATTCCCGCCGTAGATGCTCGAACAACCGGTAGCATTCGCGATGATGGCTCGATCGCCAAAAAGTTGAGTCAGCAGTTTGATGTAAGGTGTTTCCCCACAACCTGCGCAGGCGCCGGAGAACTCGAACAACGGTTGCAACAACTGCACGTTCTTCACCGAGTTGAATGCAATCAAACCGTTCTTGTGCAGGTCGGGCAGCTTCAAGAAGTAATCCCAGTTGACTCGTTCACTATCACGCAACGGCAGTTGCGGCTGCATGTTGAGCGCCTTGCGCGACACGTTGCTCTTGTCTTTTGCGGGACAAACTTCGACGCACAGCCGGCAACCAGTGCAATCTTCAACAGCCACTTGAATCGTGTACAACTTATCGGGAAACTCGCGCCACTTCGCGGGCATCGACTTGAATCCCGCGGGCGCGTCGCCGAGATCACTCGCAGAACAGACCTTTGCGCGTATCGTCGAATGCGGGCAAACCATCACGCACTTGCCACACTCGATACAGAGATCCGGTTCCCACACAGGCACATCCTGCGCGATGTTTCGCTTCTCCCAACGAGCCGTGCCAACCGGATAAGTTCCGTCTTCCGGAAAAGCACTAACGGGCAGCAGGTCGCCGCGGCCCGCGATCATTTCCGCCGTCACATTGCGGACGAATTCGGGCGCGTCAACAGGAACTCTTGACGTGAGCTTAATGGCGTCGCTTGCCTTGGCTGGAACCGCGACCTCACGAAGGTGTGCCAGAGCTGCATCGACTGCGGCGAAGTTTTGCCGAACAACCGGCTCGCCTCGTTTTCCGTAAGTCTTTCTAATGAACTCCTTGATTTTGGTTATCGCTTCATCACGTGGCAACACTCCGCTCAGCGCGAAAAAACAGGTCTGCATGATCGTGTTGATACGGTTTCCAAGCTGACTCTTGCGGGCCACGCCATTGGCATCGATCGCGTAGACCTTCAGCCGCTTCTCTATAATGACTTTCTGAACATCAGCAGGCAGATGATCCCAGACCTCGGTTTCCTCATATGGACTATTGATCAATAGCGTCGCGCCTTCTACCGCAGCCGCGAGCACATCGTACTGACCAAAGAAAGAAAACTGGTGTACGGCAATGAAGTTTGCACGTTGAATGAGATAGGTGCTCTGAATCGGACGCGGGCCGAAGCGCAGGTGCGACACAGTCATCGCTCCGGACTTCTTGGAGTCGTAAACAAAGTAACCCTGAGCGTAGTTCGGAGTTTCTTCGCCAATGATCTTGATGGAGTTTTTGTTTGCACTGACTGTTCCGTCCGCCCCTAAGCCCCAAAAGAGAGCGCGCACCTGATCGTCAGGCTCGGTGCTGAACGATTGGTCAAACGGAATGCTCGTGAAGGTGACGTCGTCGTTAATGCCGATTGAGAAGTGGTTCTTCGGCTCGGTCTTCTGAAGCTCGTCGAAGACAGCCTTCACCATTGCGGGTGTAAATTCTTTTGACGACAGCCCGTAACGTCCTCCGATTACGCGTACATTCTTTTGCGCCTCGGACAATGCAGTTACGATGTCCTGATACAGCGGTTCGCCAG
>JAICQI010000621.1 GCA_025937955.1 Pyrinomonadaceae bacterium | reverse complement strand
GATGTGTGATCAAGCTAAGCCAGATCTGTTGATGGTGACGACAGTGGATGGTTTCCACAGCGAGTACATCGCGAAAGGGTTGGATCGTGGCATTGACGTGATCACCGAAAAGCCGATGGTGATCGATGAGCGACAGTGCCGTGCGGTGCTGGATGCTGAGAAGCGCAATAAACGAAACATCGTGGTGACTTTCAACTACCGCTATTCGCCGAAGAACCAGAAGATTAAAGAGATCTTGATGTCAGGCGAGATTGGCCGCGTTATTTCAGTCGATTTCAGTTGGTATCTGGACGTGTATCACGGTGCTGATTATTTTCGACGGTGGCATCGATTGAAATCCAAGGGCGGGAGTTTATGGGTACATAAAGCTACCCATCACTTCGATCTGATCAATTGGTGGCTCAACGCTGATCCCGTCGAGGTCTCAGCTCAGGGCAGTCTCGAAGTTTATGGGAAGAAGGGCCCGTTTCGTCACACGCATTGCCGGCCGTGTCCGCACAAAACCGAATGCAAATTCTTCTTTGATATTACGAAGATGCCCGCGCGCATGAAACTCTACGTGGGCCCTGAAGATGTTGATGGATACCATCGAGACGGCTGCGTTTTTCGTGAAGATGTTGATATCTACGACACTATGTCAGCGGTGGTGAAGTACTCAAGTGGCGCGCACATGAACTACTCGCTGAATGCGTTCATGCCGTTTGAGGGTTACCGGCTTGCATTCAATGGCGAGAAAGGTCGTCTGGAGATACGGGACTATGAACGTCAGCCCTGGCCGGTGGAAGTGGAGACTGAGGTGTACCTGACGAAGAGCTTCGGCAAGCGTGAGCAGATTCCGATTGCGAAGGTCGAAGGCGGACACAGTGGTGGCGATAGCCGTCTTCAGGAAGTGATCTTCCGCAAGCCCGATGTCCCCTCACACATGCGTCTGCCAGACTCACGTGCGGGAGCTATGTCGTGTCTTACTGGGATCGCAGCTCGCAAGAGTGTTGAACTAAAACGGCCCGTTAAGATTTCAGAACTGGTTCGTCTTTAGCCACGGATCACACGGATGAACAGGGATCTGTGTTCATCTGTGAAAATCCGTGGCTTAAATCAACACCGGGGTGGAGCGCCGAACATGGATTTCGACGGTTTTAGATCCGAGTGTCGGGTGCTTCGCTGTAAGTCGGATGATTCCTGGCACCTGCTTAGTTTTTACCCAGACTGCGCCCACTCCTCCAAACAACGAAAATGGATTATCACCAATAATCTCGCCGGGTCCGGTGATGGTGAGCGCAATTGCGCCGGTGGCAAACGGACGGGCGCCGCCATACTCGTCAGTAACACGCATGACTACGCGTGTCGCGTCGATGCCGTCTCCGATCAGTTCGCGATCGTCGGCCTCAAGATGGAATTGTTGATCGGCGCCCTTTCCGGACAATGTTCTTGAGATCACCTTCTTGCCCGCTATGTAGCCATCCATCCGCAGGTCACCCCAGGCGCCGCTAAATGCGCTGCGAATGTTTACGACAAAAGGCGGATACTTCAGATGTGGAAACTCCTTGCGATCCGGATCAAGCTCAGCAACCAGTCGGTCCGCCATATAAATCTTCACGTGGTCACAATTCGAACAGATCATCGCAATCGTGAAGCTCTCATTTCGATCTCCGCGGGCCCAGTCAAACGCCGGTTCAAGAACGATCTCATCCTTTGGATCGCACTGCGATTTATAAAAACCCGCAGCCGGTTTCGGAATGCGAAAGATGTCGCTCACGCCGTGATAGCAAACGCGGTCACCCGAGCAGAAATTTGAATGCGTGTTGTAGTCGAAGGCACACCAACCAAGGCCGCCGGCGTATCTCTTATCCGACGCCAATTGGTTGTGAACGCGAGCGTGCCGCATCGTATGTTCGGTGATGCGCTCGACGTTGTCGTTTCGTTTGGTTGGATACATGTGACCGATGAATTCGGTGTTGAGGTATAGCGGACGATTCGGCGGTCGCAGCGGAATCTGAAAATCGTTCATCGTGAAAACATCTTCCAGCAGTTCCGATTCATACCGGTAACGTACACCACCTGTTTGTCGAGAATCGTCGAGCGAACGGGCCAATTCATTAGTCCGTTTGTAAAAGTCGTGATCGTCGCGCGATTCATTGACCCGCACTCCCCACAATATGATCGAAGGATGGTTCCAGTCGCGCCGGATCATTGCGTCAACGTAGTGAACCGAAAGATCCTTCCATTGCTGATCGCCGATGTGTTGCCAACCAGGTATTTCTTCAAACACCAGCAGGCCGATCTCGTCGCAGGCACTCAGGAAATGTGGAGACTGGGGATAATGAGACGTGCGCACAACATTGCACTTCAGCTCATTCTTGAGGATCAAAGCATCGCGTCGTTGCACACGCGCCGGCATTGCCTGGCCCACGTAAGGAAAAGTTTGATGGCGATTCAGTCCCCTCAGCTTGAGATGACGTCCGTTGAGAAAAAAGCCATCTTCCCTGAAAACAGCTTCGCGAAATCCGATCGTTGTTTGATACTCATCGAGCAGGCCGCTTGCTGACTCCATTCTCACGTGGACGTGGTAGAGCTTCGGCCGATCGAGGTCCCACAACTGGATTGAACGCAGATTTGTCAGGCGAAAGTCGTAATGAGACGCGGCAAGTGATTGAAGTTCGCCGGTTGTGTTAGCCAGTACTTGATTGCCGTCGCGCAATTCAACCGTGACCTTGAGAGGAACACCAGAAGATCCTTGACTGTTCAAGAACACACGTACATCAACACGGCGATCGTCCTTCAACACGTTAACGGGTTTCGCGAAAACGTTCTCGATGAATGTGCTAGAGACTACGCGCAGATTGACATCGCGATAGATTCCGCCAAACGTCAGATAATCAATCTCGCCGCCAAAGGGCGGAATGTCTTTGCGTTCGGTCGAGTCGACTTCAACCGCCAACACATTGTCACCGCGCCAGTTGATATGAGGAGTGAGCTCAAACGAAAACGGCGTGTAGCCGCCGCGGTATTCTCCCAAACGCTGTCCGTTAATACTCACCACTGCCGCCGTCATCACACCGTCGAAATCAACAAAGATTCGCTTTCCTCGCATCGAAGGCGGTAACTTGAAATGGCGCCGGTAAAGGGAAATAAATTGGTAGGCCTTATCGTCGAAACCGTGCCAGGGAAGCAGCTTATTGGTATGCGGAATTGTTACTCGCTCGAAACGACTGTCATCGAGAGTCGGGCTGGCTGCATTTGGCAAAACTTTATCGTTGTAAAGCCAATTATGGTTGAGCGGCAAAACAATCCGTGCAGCCGCTCCGGAAGACTGCGCCTGTCCGCTTATGGAAAGCGCCGGCAGCAGGCCGAGGCCCGCCAGACCGGCGCTGGTGGTTTTCAGAAACTCGCGTCGCGGTAATGGATCCGTAGTTTGTTTTTTCATAATTTAGGGAGAATTTACTTGGGTTAACCGGTTAAACGCGCTTATTATAGACCACAATTTGACCTTCCGGTTGAGACAAGTTGCTTTATTCGCGCTGTTGATTGTGTGGCTTATGACGCCCGCAGTCATGGGGCAAAGCCGTCACGAGATTCAATTTGATTCTGACTGGCGGTTTAGTTTGGGTGACCCGTCGGGCGCCGAGAAGGCGACTTTCGAAGATAGCAACTGGCGGAAGCTCGATGTACCGCACGATTGGAGTATCGAGGGACCGTTCGATCAAAAGAATCCAACAGGTGCAGCAGGTGGCTTTTTGCCCGCCGGGGTGGGCTGGTATCGGAAGCACTTCACTCTTCCCGAAAGCCAGGCGCAGCGTCGCGTGTTCGTCGAATTTGACGGCGTGATGGCTAACAGTGATGTTTGGATCAACGGCGTCCATCTCGGCCGTAGACCCTATGGCTACGTCAGTTTCCGCTATGAGCTCACACCTCATCTCAACTTCGGCCAGACACCGAATGTGATTGCCGTCAGAGTTGATAACAGTGGTCAACCTGCGTCGCGTTGGTATGCGGGCGCCGGCATCGACCGGCATGTGCGACTGACTATCACCAATCCTGTTCACATAGATTATTGGGGAACGTTCGTTACGACTCCGGAAGTTTCCGCGGACAAAGCGACAATCT
>JAICQI010000602.1 GCA_025937955.1 Pyrinomonadaceae bacterium | reverse complement strand
ATGTCCATACAAATCCACTTCGAACAGGAACGACGATGGCAATCCACGCGACAATCGATGTCGTTTCGCTCGACGCAAATATCTTCCACTCGAGGACTGCCGTTGCGCCACCATTCGGTTGGCCCAAACAACCCGACAATCGGCGCCCCCGCCGCAACCGCGATATGCGTCGGACCGGTGTCCCCTCCAACGTAAACACTCGCGCCGCGCGCCAGCGAATAGAAACCTTTCAACGACAAACTGACAGGGCGCGCCTTTCCAGTGACTGATGATTGGCGCACGGCTTCAGCGAGTGGTAACTCACCGGGTCCGTAAGTCACCAGCGACGAAATCCCATAACTGGACCACAGTCGATCCGCCAGTTTTCCAAAGCGATCGGCGCTCCAGAGTTTGGTCGGCCAGCCACCGCCCGGATTCAGAATCGCATAACGTTCCCCGGCGGCCGCATCTTGAGCCTCGCGTTCATCCGTCGAGCTGACATTAATCGGAAACGAGAGCTCTTCGGGCGCTGGAACGCCCAAAGCGCCTTGAAGCAGCAGTAGTGATTTGCGGATTACGTGGATGTTTTTGGGAACGGCAACTCGCTTTGAGAGCAACACTGCACTGGCTGGTTCGCGCAATCCGGCGCGCGAATAGCCAAAAACACGTCGCGCGCCCGACAGGCGCGCTATGGAAGCCGATTTAAGAAGTCCCTGGAAGTCTAAGGCGATATCGAAGGCTGAGGCGCGTAACCGACGTAACTGCTGGCGCGGTGCCCGCAGCGTCTCCCCAGACATCAGCCCGCGCCTCAACGCCTTCGTGTCGACTTCGATGAGACGATCAAGAAGTGGGTTGTCTTTCAAAATTTCCAATGATCGACGTTCGACGACCCAGGAGATCTCGGCCTGAGGCATCGCCGCGCGCAAAGCGGCGAGGGCAGGTAAAGTGTGAACTATGTCGCCAATACTGCCGAGTTTTACGATCAGAATTCTCATGTACCGCCAAAATAGACGAATTTGAGTTTCGCCTCGGCCTGTTTTTGGCCGTTCCGAAACTTCGTCAGTGTGCCTTCGAGGACGGGAGTTTCGTCGTCGAGGATTCCGGAGGAATAGACTCCGCCTTTCAGAAACTTTCCGGCAAAACTATAAGACACGCCTTTGAGCGCCACCGTTGTAAAAGTGAAATTGTTCTGTTTGACGTTGAGAGTTTTGAAGCGATAGGTAGTGCCATTGATTAATTGCAGTCCGGCGGAGGGGAGGCGGCGCAGTTTCTTGGCGTTCAAATTAATGCCACCAAAATCCGAGAATTCGGGCGGCTGTGGGGTTGATTCGTGAAGCCAGAATGAGCCGTCGGGATCGAACTGTGCGGCTCTCTTTTGGGCCAGCGCGGGGATTGAGATTAAAGACAAGACCAGTAGTGACGCCAGAAAAGTCTTAACCATTGAGACCTCCTATGCGGGAGATTATTTCCGATGTCGAATGATCTTTTGGATCGCCGACGATTGCCACGTGGCCGCCGTAGGATCGTACCACGTCACGTTCGGGCACGGTGTCGGTGGTGTAGTCGGTGCCCTTGGCATGGACGTCGGGCTTGAGAGTCAGCAACAATTGCTCGACGGTTGGTTCGTCGAAGATGGTGACGTAGGAAACTGATCCAAGCGCCGACACGATTTCTGCACGTTCGTCGGCCGGCAATACCGGTCTGCCGGGACCCTTCTGAGCGGCGACTTGCTGATCGGAGTTGATGCCGACGATTAGAAGATCACCGAGTTCACTTGCGCCGGCGAGATAGCGGACGTGTCCGACGTGAAGCACGTCGAAACATCCGTTGGCCAGCACGATTCGCGCGCCGTTTTCTCTCGCAGCCGCCACTCGCTGCACCAATTCTTCTCGACTTAAAACCGTTGATTGCATCTCTACGACTGTAGAATCGAGTGCTCCAGTTCGTTCCGGGTCACGGTCGCGGTTCCTCGTTTCATCACTACGAGTCCACCGGCATAGTTTGCCAACCGAGCTGCGTCTGCAAACGACGCCCCACCGGCGAGTGCCAGCGCAAACGTGGCGATCACTGTATCGCCGGCGCCGGTAACGTCCACCGCTTGTTGCGCGCCAACGGCCGGAATATGCAGGGGCGGCCCGTCGTCTTCCAATAACATCATTCCCTGCGGACCGCGCGTTACGAGTAGCGCGCGATGGCCGAGTCGCTGCTTCAACTCCTTAGCGGCAGTTTCTAATTGTTCTGTCGAAGAAATTGGTGCGCCGGCGAGATTTTCAACTTCTTCCTGGTTTGGGGTTGCAGCGGTGAATCCCGTGAACTCCGAAAGTCGAAAGCGCGAATCGACCAGCACCGGAATCTTTGGGGTGGCTTGGCGGATTAGCTCAATTGTTCGAGCGTCGACAACGCCATAGTTGTAATCAGAAATCACGACGGCGTTAGCCTTACGAATACTCTGTTCGAGCTTGTTCACTAGCGCTTCGCGTACCTCGACGTCGTCGAGCGCCGGGCCTTCATAGTCGATTCTGATCACCTGTTGTTTGTTGGAATGAGCATGACCGGCGAGAATTCGCACCTTCGTTGTAGTCTGAATTCTCTTTGAAGCGATGACGCCCTCGACATTAATTCCTGCGGCTTCCAGGTTCGCGCGCAGTTCATTGCCAGCCTCATCGGCGCCGGTCACTGAGACCAGCGAGACTTGAGCTCCGAGCGCCACCATGTTCATTGCGCAGTTTGCGGCGCCGCCTGGCAGAGTCTCAGTCTGTTGATGTCGCAAAATGAAAACCGGAGCTTCACGCGACACCCTGCTGATCGAACCGTGCAAAAACCTATCGGCAATCGCATCGCCGAGAATCACGATTCTCTGATCGGCAAAACGCCGAAGGATGTTAATCAACTGAGTCATTGTTTGTAGGGGCGGCCCTCCGTGGCCGCCCCCGTCCCCGACTCGTACGCTGGGGCGGCCACGGAGTGCCGCCCCTACAATTATTTAACGATCGTCTTTACTGCCTCGAGCAGGTTCTCGCAGACGATGTCTGGTTGGTGTTTCCAGGAGTGGCGCTGGTATTCCCATTCGCCCATCCCGTAACCACTCAACAGAAATGCCGAACGTAGCCCGGCGTTTCGAGCCAGCTCGATGTCGCCGTAGCGATCGCCAACCATCCAGCTCGCGCTGAGATCGATCTCGAAGTCCTTCGTGGCGCAATCGATCAATCCGGTCTTTGGTTTGCGACAGTCGCAGTCAACCCGGTATGGCGGGTCGCCGACTGACGGATGATGCGCGCAATAGTAAATGGCGTCGAGCTGCGCGTCCTGCAAGTCGCGCCTCAATCGATCGTGGACGTTGACGATCAGCTCCTCAGCAAAGTATCCGCGCGCCACACCAGCCTGATTCGTGATCAGGATCGCCAGCCAATCGTTGTTGTTCAGAATCCGGATCGCTTCCGAAGAATACGGGAACAGTCGAAACCGCGACGGATGATTCACGTAACCTACTTCTTCGGAAATCGTTCCGTCGCGATCGATAAAAACTGCCGGCCGTTTCATTTGTCTCTCACGCGACAGAGTCGCACAAACTCCTCACTGTTTTTGCAAAACTGCCGCGCTTGAGTAACGCATGCGACCGCTCAAACACTTCATCTACTGTAATCGCAGTCATGCAACGATGATCGATAGGACAATCGCGCAGCATGCACGGCGCGCATTCCGGCGGATGTCGCAGAATCTCTGCGTCTGGCGAGAAGGGACGCGTAGTCAACGGATTAGTTGGCCCAAAAATGACGAGCGTCGGGCGCCCGAGGGCAGCGCCGATATGCGCGGGACCAGTGTCGTTAGTAACGATCAGATCTGCTCGACCCAGTAGCGCCGTCACCTGATCCAGATTCGTCTTCCCGGTGAGCACGACAGGCTGATGTCGCATGCGACGTGTCACTTCCTCAGAAACGTCAACCTCATCTTTTGATCCAACGAGCAACACCCGCCGGCGACTGTCAATCAGCCGATCCGCCAGCTCTGCATAGGACTCCGCAGACCACCTCTTCGCGCGACTGTTTATCGATCCGGGACAGATTGCAACCAGCGCATCATCGTCCGTCACGCCATACGCCCGCAGCAGATCAGCCGCCTCGACTCTTCTCGCCCCTGAAATCTGAATGCTTGTGTCAGGATCGCTTTCACAGATCGTGCTGCGGCCAAACAACATCTGCTCCAGCGCCGTGACCAGGTACAAATAGTAAAAAACTT
>JAICQI010000012.1 GCA_025937955.1 Pyrinomonadaceae bacterium | reverse complement strand
GGTCTGCCGAATGATCGTGGTCGCGGCGCCCGCGCCGACAATCGACATGGTCCGGTTAGCGCCCAGGTCGCCCACGGTATTGCCGTCGCAACCGCCGGCGTTAGTGCCGTTGATCGACAAGATGTATGTATTCGCCGGCAGACTGATCGTGGTGTTGTCGTTTTGCGGAAGATTCGCAAACTGGAGGGCGCCACGGAGACTACAGTCATTGAGCGCTGCCGTACACGCGGAGGCCGCCGTCAATCCGGCACCGGAAGGATCGTCGGTTCTATCCACGGTAATCGTGGTATTCGGAGCGTTCGGAACGATATTCACCTCAGTGCTCGTGGAGTTGAGCACAAGTACATCCGTTACACCGTTGAGCTTTCTCGGGAGAGGCAATACCGCAACCGGCGTACTCTCCACGTCTAACGTTACTTTTGCTGTGTCGTCCGTAACCGCAAGCGTCGCCTGATCAGAAGTTGGGGCCGGATCATTCGGTCCGATGGGACGCAGGATTTCGAGTTTCGATTGCGTCTGTCCCAGAAGCACGACTTCATCCAGCTCGCGATAAGCGAGATTTGTCCGCATCAACGGCTTCGGCAAGTCAGAACTCAGATTGCTGCCAAGGATCTGCTTGGATTCCTTCCACCCCGAAGCTTGTGCGGGTTTCCAACTTGGAACAGACTCCACATCCACCTTAGTAATTTTTTGGGGCTTAAGATTGCCTCTCGTTCGCTGGGCGGCCTCAGCTTCACTATATGGGCGAGTGTCTAGTTTCCCATTCGCAACTATATGTACGGTACCATCATAAGTAAGCGCGGCGATTTCGCTCCGGCCCTGACGGTCCCATGTAAACTGTCCGAGCGCCAATCCGCGCAAACCGGGTCCAACGTTAACCCGTTCCACGCGCGATTCTGCCGTTACCGGCTCTTTGCGACCCCACCCGTGGACAACAAGCACTTCACTACCGGCAGCAACGGCGACATCCATAAACGGATCGTCGTCTAACCCGCCAAACTCAATCCCAGTCGCCGGCGCGGATAGCTGGTACTGCGCCAACGCGTTCGAGAACCCATTCACGCTGTCATCAAAAATTAATAAGGACTCGCCATCAGGTCCGCTCACGCCTACTGCCAGATCAGTAAATCCGTCCGCCGCACGGAATTCCCCTGCAGCCAATGCCGTAACCGGCCCTGGTAAATCTATCTGTCGTGCTTCACCAAGCCGGCCTGCTCCATTTCCCTCCATTAGATAAAGTCCGCCACCTTTGGCAGCAAACACCACATCCTTTTTAGAGCCGTTCGAAAAGTTTCCCACTGCGACAAAATCGGCCGGCACCGGCACCGAATAAACATCCTTGGCGTTCAACAACGATGGAGGGTCGTATCCCTGTTGCATGCGCACAAGAACCGAATCGTCCGTGGGAGCGAACGCATCCGGGTTTCCACGCTGAAGCGTAATTATGCCCATGCCATTGAAGGCATAGGCGGTCACCACATCCGGTGTCCCATTACCATCAAGATCCGCCGAGGCTAATGCCCGCGCCTGCGCGGCGCCATTCTGCAAAGCGGCGGCTGCCGCATCGTCTCCCCGGTACGTGACACTTATCTCGCGCCCGTCTTGCAGATTCAGGAAGGGCTTGCCGCGACCAGCGGCGTGCACAGTGACATGCTCTTTGGCGAGCTTAGTACGCTCGACGGGACTCGCCGCCTTACTAAACCAGGCTGAGCCACCCTCAGACTTGACTCGCACGTAGAGAGCAAGTGGCACTGCGACGACTATCAGACAAAGAGCCAGCAGCTTCGCAGCGGTTTTAATTGTAATTCGGGAAGATGAAGTCTGAGACTTGTGAGTCTGATTCATAAGGGGACGCATAGAGAAACCCTCCGGGAGCAAGCGATTGACTGAGATTGTTAGGAGCTAAATACGGTTAACCTTCGGAAGGCTGACTGGACGTGTGTCAAGAAAGTAGGAAAATCCGAGGAACCGATTTTGGGACGACGTTACTTTACTTTCGTAATGTACGGGCGTCAAGGGCATAACTCTGTTCTTCGTAGTGGCAGGAAACCGCTACGAACAAAGAGGTTAAACACGAGGCCGCAATGACGCCTATGTTTAGTGGCAGCATTAATTTTGATAAGCAAAGGCCTCATAAAAGAATGGGGCGCGGGTTATTCACCCGAGCCCCGCACGACAAATTTTTAGTACTACTCAGATCAATTACCACAATCACGAGCAGTGGAATTGGTTATGGTCCAGGTTGCATTCTCCGAGCACGAAACGACTTGATAAGAGAAGCAGCCGTCCTGATCTTCGGCGATCACCTTGATGCTTGGACCATCGCAGCTTGCGTTAATCGTGACAGATCCACCATTCGCTGAAATGACGGAAGTGCCGAGCTGGTCCGCACTCCAGTTGTTGGAATCCGGAGCTGAAAGAAAGACGTGTCTGACTTCACGACCGGAGTTGTTCACAATCGTGATAGCGGTCGCTGGAGCATGGGCCTTTGAGAGCATTGGACCACAGACCATGACGCCAACAAAAACAGCCAACACCACGAGCGACGTGAACAGAGGACTCGACTTGCGCAACGTATTTCTCATGTCAGTTACCCTTTCGTTAAAACAAGTATCTGAACCACCCGTCGCTTATGGACAGAGGCTGTTTACCGTATATCCCGCCGCGGCGCCGTTATCGACCGCTGTGCCGCCATTGTTCTTAGGCACAGAGACCTTAACGGTTGCGGTAGTACTGTTGCCGAACGAATCGGTGACCTTGAATGTAATCGTGTAGACACGTCCATTAAGGTTGCCGTCACGTTCGCGCCGCAGTTGGACCGACTTGCAATCCGGTGCAATCACGATGTCGTTGAGAGTGTTACCGTCCGCGCCGGCAGGATTCTCCTCCGGCTCGTCGCTACTCACTTTCTGAATCACCACATCGTTGATGTCTACACTCGAATCGCAACTCGAGCTCGCGCTGGCGACAAAGTCCGTGATGTTGAATGCTTGATACTGATGATTCGGTGGCCACATGGTCGCCGTCGTAGTATGCAACGTAATGGCCGGCGTGCCATTGTTCACTGTCAGGATCGCGGTCTGGAAGGCACTCCCGCAGGTACCCGTAGTTGTTACGGTGACGGTGTGATTACCAGGCGCCAGCGCTCCCGTCGGAATGGTAACGTTCGGACTGTTGCCGCCGACCGGGTTACCATCCAGAGTCCACGCATAACTGAATGGACCAGTGCCTGATGCAACCGTAGAGAAGTGCGCATCAGTTCCCTGACAAACCGTCTGATCCGCTGGATCAGTGGTATACGTGTTGGCGTTGACAGTCAGTGTTGCACTCTGCGTCGCGGTATTGCATGCACCGGTTGCTTCGACAGTGTAGGTGTCTGCATCGCTGAGTACGGTGCCAGTGATGGTCAGCGTACTGGTGTTTGTACCATTGGTGATGGTAACGCGCCCGCCGAGATCGCCGTTATTCAGAACCGTCGCGCCCTTCTTCCACACAAACGTGATTGGGGTTGGGCCACTGGCGGTGGTGGTGAAGGTTGCCGTTTGACCTTCACAAACAACCTGGTCGGCCGGATCCGTCGTCTGATTAGTGTCGACCGTCAAGTTGGCTGTGACAGTCTGATTGTCAGCCGTGACATCGACACTGGCAGCTCCGGGTGTTCCGCCTGCCGTGAATGTCGCCGTAGCCACACCGTTAATAAAATTCGTGGCGCCTGAAACCGTTCCGCCTACCGCGTTGTTCCAGCCCGCCATGAATTCCGGCAGGCCATTGAGTTCCGTGGTCAAAGGTGAGCCAACGTTTCTCTGCTTGATGTCGGCAGTCAATGTAGACGTTTGGCCGCTACAGAGCACATTCGGACTGGCACTTACTCTAAGCTGCAGGTACGTCGTTGGGAATACAGGGCCGGAGAGGTTGCGAAAATCATTTGCATCTGGACCAGTGTTAATTCCCCACCAGTTATCATCCGCGGTAAATGGACCTGCGGCGGCGAACAAAGTCAGACCATTCAAAGGATTCGGAACACTGTTGCCAACCAGCCTTGAGAAGCTTACCGACGCGCTGCCGCTGGAATAAACCGCGCCACCACTGATACCAGCCGTATTGCCAGTCAGGGAGCTGGTGGTCAGTGTCAAAGGTCCGCTCTCCACAACAATCGCGCCACCGCGGCCGGCGGGAGCTGAATTATTCGAGAAGGTCGAGCTGCTGATGTTGTAAGTGCCGTTGCCGGCGTTGAAGTTGAAAAGATCCGCTCCGCCGCCACCTGCGGCGCCGGAATTGGCGGTATTACCTGAGAACGTCGAACCGCTTACCAAAAGAGCGCCATTAGATGGCGTTCTAATCAGCGGATCACCGGCGGTGTAACCCAGACCGCCGCCGCTGGTAAGGGTGGAATTGCCTGAGAAGGTCGTTCCCGTTATCGTCAAATCCCCCCCTGTATGCAGGATGCCACCGCCACCAAGGGTGCCGACACCGGTTGCAGAGTTATTCGAAATCACGCAGTTCGTCACCGTCATGGTGTTATTGATCGAACCGGAGATTATGCCGCCGCCACCAACCGAGGTAGTTTCTTTTCCGCCGGTGACGGTCACGCCGGAAATCGAGAAATCGAAGCCGGAAAGCAGATCCGGGTTTACTTCAATAACGCGATCATTCAGCTGGGTCTGTTGAATTATCGTGGTAGCCGCATCTGCACCCGCGATGATCGTGTTGTCAGCCCGAATGTCGAGATCCCCGATAGAGTTGTTGCCGGTAAAACCCTCACCGACGCCGCCGGGGATATTCAGTTGGTAGGTTCCGGCCGGCACGTTGATCGTGGTCCCTGGATTCACGTTGGCGAATGCGACTGCGCCGCGCAGGCTGCAGTCATTCGGCGCAGCGGTACAGGCCGAAGCAGCTGCAGTATCATCCGTGCGATCGACATCTACCGGAGCAAACGGCACTGGGAAATTCATCGGGACGGCATTGGCAGCCGCCGCGGCGGAAGGCACTCTGATGCGATGGTTGCTTCGCTCAGCATGGCCCACGCGCCGATTTGAGTTGGCAGCGACCGAGCCGGGCGCTGCCGCGAATACCATGGCGCTTGCGACTGCCAGGGAGCAGACAGTCAAAACTCTAGTTACTGTTCTTTTGAATTTTCTGGGCGCGAAAAGCATTTTACCTCCTTAGTTCCACGGATGACACGTACATCCTGGAGCGTTGGGAAAAAGGTTGACGCAGTTTTCGAGTGCCGGACGCTTTAGCAGTATGGTCTTCGACTTAAGGCCGGGCCGGAAAGACTCCCTGCAATGCGATACAGAAATTGAGCGTCAGGTAGGGCTGCATATTGTTGTGCGGCAGATCACCTCCGGAAGGAGTCAGGGAATTGTTGTTCACTTTCCCTGTCGGCGGACCTGCTATATAAAGAGCAGCCGCTCCACGGCCTGCGCCTGCCTGAGCCCAGACACAGTTTGCCGGCAGCACCGAATCGCCGGCCGCAGTGCTCGCACGGCCAACACCATGCGCGTGGACAGGCATTTCGGATTGAAGCAGCGTAACGAACTCACTTCCACCAATCTCGCCCAGATCACGCAGGCTTAATCCCTGCCCTTGTCCCGGATGCATTGCGGCGCGGCCCTGCAAATCAGGAAGCGCGAAGGTCGACTTGCCATCACCGCCATAGGTTGTTCCCAACAGAGAGAAGAGGGCTGTATTCTGGCTTATCGGCAGGAGTTGCCCATCGCAGAATGCCCAACCTTTGGGCGCAAAGTTGAATGGAAAAATTCTGATTTCAGCGACAAAAGGATCAGCCATGTTTTCTCTCCCTTATTAAGTTTGCGACGGGAAAATTCCCTGGAGCGCAATACAGAAATTAAGCACCAGATAAGGCTGCATATTGTTATGCGGCTGGCTGCCACCAACGTTGGTGACGGCGCTTGGGTGCATCACTTGATCCAACGTGTTCGTAGCGTACTGGGCCTTGCCATTGTTGGCCCAGTAGTTACTTGTGGGATCCCCCAGGGTTGCATTGATGTTATTGCCGCCAATACACATGTTGCTGTTTTGGAAATGAGTATGTGTAGGCATCTCACTCATGGTTACAGTGTGGGCTGATTGCCCTCCGGCCTGGCCCAAAGTGAAACCGCTCCCCTCGTGAATTGACGCTCTGCCTCGCAAGTTGGGAAGCGCGAAGTTCGTTTGCCCATTCCCTCCATAAGTGGTGCCCAGCAAAGAAAACAGAGCCTGGTTCTGATTAATCGGCAGTAACTGGCCGTTACAAAGAGCCCAGCCCTTCGGTGCGAAATTGAAGCTAAAGATCCTGATTTCGGACAAGAACGGTTCCGCCATTTTTGCGACTCCTTATAATTTGCGTTAGAAGTTAAGTTGCACCCAACGATATAAATTCCCGCAAACAAACAAGACTCAGGTTGGCGAAGGAAAGATCCCAAAGAGCGAAATGATGTAGTTGATGCACAGGAACGGCTGGCAATTTTCGTGTGGCTGGGAACCTCCTGTCGGATCGCTCAGCAAATTCGGGTTCCCCATTGCGACGATCGCGCCCGCACTGCTGTATTGGCTCAGGTCCGTTTTCGAGGCAACGTTATTGACGGGGTCGGCGGAATTCAGACCATTGCCGGAGCTACATAGCTGGGCATGGGTATGAACCGGAATCTGTTGCGTAGTAAGTGTTACCGACTCTGTTCCAGCCGCTTCCGCCAGTTGATACGTAACACCATCGGGCCCGGTGCCGAAGTGCAGCGGTATCCTGCTTTGCAGATTTGGCAGCTGAAAAGTACTCTCCCCATCTCCGCCATACATGGTCCCGATTAACTGAAACAACGTTTCATTCTCGGAAATAGGTAACAACTGTCCATCACAAAACATCCAGCCAACCGGTGGGAAGTTACCGGCAAACATTCTTATTTCGCCTACATATGGTTGGGCCATCGAATCGTCTCCTTATTCCTTTTAAGGTAAGCCGTTATGGAATCTTATGATTTATCCGGCCGACTGTGTGGGTCTATGGGCTTGGCCCAAACAGTGGTTTCGACTTCGCACGGTTCTTTTGCGAACCGTGCGGAACTTGTCAAGGTCAAGTTGTTTAACTACCGCGGAAGATTCCGCCTTGTCTTAGGGTCGAACGATTGAGCGCGCACTATAGATCGAAAGCGGAGATATTACAAGAGTGTAATGGAATATTCTCAAAAAAGTTTTCAGTGTGTTTTTTTTATTGCAAGTTTTGAAAAGAAAATTTAGACTGCACCACCATTTTTACAGCAAGCCCAGATCAAGCACTTTCCGTAGGAGGAACAAATGAGGAGTTCGCGCCGAGAATTCTTGAAGCGAGGTACACTTGTGGCACTTGCAGCGGGAGTTCCGCTGGCCCTCACCGAGAAAGCCTTCGGCAATGCAAAAACCGCGGCTGGTTTGAACATGGCGTCATTCAAATCTCAGCTCGGCACGAGTTTTCAAATTAACTACCAGGCGTCAAAAGTAAAGTTCACTTTGGTTGGTGTAGCTAATTTTGCTTCACGGAAAGAGACGGCGGCAGGGAAAGAAGGCTTTTCACTGCTGTTTCGTGGTCCACAAGAGGCAACTCTTAAACAGGATACGTATCTGATCGAGCATGACGAGCTGGGGATATTCTCCTTCCTGATCGTTCCGGTGGGGACCCAAGATAGGCGCGGTCCACTCTACGAAGCAGTTATTAATCGCCTACATTCTTAATTTCCTGCTATCAACCGCAGAATCGCACTTGGACACAGTACCGCCCGCAGTAGCGGGTGGGTCTCTGATACCAGGCGATGTCCTTATTGATTTTGAATCTGATCGGTCCACCTACCCGCTACCGCGGGCGGTACTGACTGTATCCAACAATGATTGTTTACGGCGTGTGGTGTTGACTGGGATTGCACTGCATCAGCAGATGAATTCCGTGCTGCTCGGTCCGTGAGAAACCCAAACGTTCAAAGAGACGAAGTGAAGGATTGAATTCCTCCACATAAATCCGCGTAATCTTTCCGGAACCATTCGCTTCGTCGAGCAATTGTTTGATCAGGCAGCCTCCGATCCCGGCATTCCGTTCGGCGGGCAGCAGCGTGATATCGATAATTCGAATTTCCTGGTCCAACCGTGCAACGTAGAGACGTCCCACTGGCCGGTTGTCAGACAGGATTATGTCGTGGCTGGCCGTGGGATATTTTTTCGCGTAATGATCTTGTTGCGCGGCGAACTGCGATCGGACGAATGCCTGCTGCTGTTCGGTGGTCCAGGGCACTAAAGCCAGCTCTTCGGCTCGAGTGCTGCCATAAACTTCAACAAGAAGATCGTAGTCGTCCGCACCCACTGGACGAAGTGTAATGTTTGAAAGTCCTGGTAATTGGCTGTTCATGTGACTGACTATTGGCGAAGATTATTGAAGATTGCTTCGTAGTAAAAACCCTGCGCGTCCTGCTTAATGGGTACTATGAAGAGCTCAAACTGGCCCATTTGATCGTGCTTAAAGTCGCGCACGCCCTGACCGAGGAACATGTCTAATGGACCACGAAACTCGAGCGTAAATTCCTCCTGCTGAGGATACAGCTTGAGTTCCGAGATCTCGATTAGCTCCAGGACGACCTGAGTGTTTTCGTCAACCTGAACCTGAAATTTAGTATTCGCATGTTTGGAAAATTCCTCGTGCGTTAAAGAAGCGTCCATCCAACTCTCCTCTCTGAGCCTGCGAAGCAGGCGCAAGCATAAAGCCTGGGGCGCAAGCCTCAGGATCGCCGCCAATAGGAATTGAGCCCGCGAAGCGGGCGGCAGCTATCGCCCGTTTCACGGGCTCGCGTGCTAATTATCAATCACGATCCTGGGGCTTGCGCCCCAGGCTTTATGCTTACGCCTGCTTCGCAGGCTGGAAACTCGTTACCAAGGCTTGTTCATTATCAAGACAAGAAAGTCTTTAATGCTGGGACCAAAGTGATATCCCTTGTTCAGCGGCGAGAAAGAGTACCCGATCAATCCAGTCTCTTCTATTACTCTCTGGCTTCGTTCTTCGAAGTCTGATTTCGAAATCACCGCGTAAGGAAGAATGTCTCCGTAATTCTTCAAGACGTGATTCAGGCAGAGCAGATGCTCTTCGCGTCCATTAAGCATTAAAACGTCGTCGTCAAAAGCAAGGAACTCCTTCAACGTCAGCAAGCGGCACTGAAAGCCCACCTTCGCAGCACAGGCGGCAAGGTGGCCAAAGTGAATCGTAAACTCGTCGTGGTTCAAGTTATAAGACCGGGCCGGATATATGTGGTCCGACCCATACTCCGTTACGATGAGCGTCCCGCCTGGCTTTAGATGTTTCCAGGCGCGTTCGATGAAACGAAACGCGCCGGAGTTGACCACGAAAGGATCGGGAGCATCCTTCGCCGAAAGATCATACTTGTCCAGGTAGTATGCACCATCTCCCTGAAACTCATTGCCATTCTTGCGCTGAACGGATGCGACAGGAAAATCTGCTATCACTTCGTTCGAGATAATCAGGTCAAAGGTGTGACCCGGCAGATCAAACTCGGTCGCATCCTGTTGGAAATGCTGGCTCTCAGGAAGAAGATCAGACAAGATCTTTCGTTGGTTCTCCATTAAAGCCGGTGATAGATCGAGGATGTGATAATTGACATTGGTCGCCTCCAAGCTTGCTGCTCGTTTTATGAACGAACGCGCAAAGCTGCCTGTACCACCACCAACTTCCAACACTTCGAGCTTGGGCGAGTTCATTAACGGAACCACTTCAGGATTCAGCGTGGAAAGGCAAAACCGCGAGGCATAATCGAGTCCCCCCAGCGCTTCATGAGGGAAGCGGAAGCAGTGGTTGACGGTGGGTTCTATTTGATCAAACTCCCAACTCGCATCTTCAATTCCGGTTAAATGGAAATCGATTATCGCTTCGGTTGAACTATCAGGACGCGGCTGGTCCTTTCTCTCGGAATGATAAAGATTGCGCGGCACTATATTGACGCTACTAAAAGGATCGTCCAGATCTTCCCGCCGCGGCGTTAATTTGATCAACTGGCGTTCCTGAGTTGTTAGGAAATCGAGCGTCGCTCGTCCCTCTCCCACTTGACTAAAGATCTGGTGAAGCGTTCTGGTCCCATCGGCCATTAACAAGATCTCAGCAGCCGATTTCGACAATTGCTCTTCAATCACAACGGGCAATTCGTCGCGTTTTGGTGAGTAGACGGTCTGTTTCATTGACGTTCGCACCAGCATCCATTCTCCGGTTTTCGAACGATACATCAGAGCGGGGTTTTGAATCGGACGCGCAACGTACCAGTCGAGCAAGGGAGCTAAAGGATCGTAATCCGGCGTGATGAGAAATCCGCTTTGAGTCAGTTGTCGCAGTTGGACCTCGTCGGCGGTCAAACTGCGGGTAAAGTCGTGTTCGATAATCTCCCCGGTTAGGCGATGAAAGACCGCGCGTTGAATTGCACCCGGGAACAAACGATTCTCGATGAAACTGATGTATGGATTGATCCTGTAGGTAGGCATCAACTCAAGTTGTAACAGGAACCCATTTCATTTCCAAATAAGCTGCTCCTGCTTCGTTGCCGCTTCGACGAAATCCCAAACGCTCGTACAACCGCACTGCGGGAGATGTGGCCACGACATGCAGTCCGATGGGTTTTCCAGCGGCGGTAGCTTCCTTCATCAGATCCTGAATCAGATGGCTACCGATACCGGTGTTGCGATACTCAGTCAGCAGCGCAATGTCTCTCAGGAGTAACGCTTCGTCACCTCTGTCAACCAGCATTCTGCCGACAGGGCGCCCGTTCAAAACGATGATTCGATTATCTGCTCGAGGATAGCACCTTTCACGAGCAAGAAATTGCATCCTGATAAAGGCTTGCTTTTGATTGTCGTCCCAGGGAACTCCAGCCAGTTCTTCGAGACGCGTGCTGGCGTAAACCTCCAACAAAAACGGCTCGTCTTCGGGTTTCGCCTCGCGGAGCAGAAGATGAGCGGGAGCCGGCATTATTTCAACTGATCTTTGAGGTGCAGATTTTGAATCAACCGATGCAGATAGTTTGGATGAACGCCGAGAAGGTTGGCAGCCACTATGCAGTTCCCGTTTCCTTGCTCTATCGCGTCGAGAATGATCTGTTTCTTCGCTTGCAAAACCGCTTCATGATATCTCACCGTCATTGTGGGCGATAGCTCGGCTTCCACGACTGCTTCGGGCAGATCTTCAGGCAGAATCAACTCCGTCGTGCCGAGGACGACTGAACGCTCGATTGCGTTCTCCAGCTCGCGCACGTTGCCGGGCCAATCGTAGGCTGTCAGGAAATTACGCGCCTCAGCCGAAAACCCTTTCAACTTTCGATTGCACTTCGCGCTGTACTTGTCCGCAAAGTAGTTCGCGAGCAGCATTATGTCTTCACGTCGATCGCGAAGCGCCGGCATCTCGAGAGAAACGACGTTGAGGCGATAGAAAAGATCCTGACGAAACAGACCCGCTTCAATCGCTTCTTCAAGGTTCTTATTCGTGGCAGCAATCAACCGCAGATCGACTTTGATCGTGGTCGATCCACCAACGCGCTCAAACTCTCTTTCCTGCAGCACGCGCAGTAGTTTCACTTGCAGCGGAGGCGTCAGCTCGCCGATCTCGTCAAGAAAAATCGTGCCGCCATCGGCGATCTCGAGGCGACCTTTTTTCTGTGCCAAGGCGCCGGTGAACGAGCCTTTTTCGTGACCAAACAGTTCGCTTTCGAGCAACGACTCGGTCAACGCCGCGCAGTTCACGGCCATGAACGGTTTCTGAGCACGTTTGCTGTTGCGATGGATTGCGCGGGCTGCCAACTCCTTGCCCGTCCCACTCTCGCCGCCGATCAATACGGTCGCATTCGTCGGCGCCACTTTCGAGATGAAGTGATAGACGCGTTGCATCGCCGGGCTTTCGCCGATCATGTTGTGCTCGATGTTGACATCGGAAAGCAGCCGCTCGTTTTCCGTTTCGAGCCATTGAAAGCGGCGCGCGTTTTCGATCGCGACTGCGGAGATGCCGGCGATCGCGGCGACGAGTTGCAGGTGATCGCGGTTGAACTGGTCGCGCGCCTTAGTCGTGTCGAGATACAACACACCCAGTTTGCGATCGAAGATCAACAACGGCACACACATGACTGAATGCGCGCGCGTCAGGGCCAGGCTGTCAGACGCAAACGTGGATTTCGACGCGCCATCGTTGGCCAGCAAAGCGACGCCGTCTCGCAACACCTGCTGCACGATTGTCCGGCTGACGCTCACGGCCTGGTTCTTTCCCTGCGCGCGATCGAGACCAAAAACCAGACTCGTTTCAACCGAGCCTTCGTCCGTCAGCAGAATCGCGCCGCGCTCGGCGGGAACAACTTCGAATAGGAGCTCAAGCAAACGTTCGAGCAGATCATCGAGACCGCGGATCGAGTTGATCGTAGTGCTGACCTTCATCAGCGCGCTCAGGTCGCGCGCCATCAGGTTGATCGCGTGGTCGAAACGAAACTGCACGGTCGAACCGCTGATTACCTGTGCTTCGTCGAGCGTGACGTCACTCGACTTCGACATCGCGTCGCCATCGTGCGCAAGAAAAAGAAACTGCGAGTCGCCGATGCGCACACGATCGCCGTGTTCGAGCAGCCGCGTCTTCACTGGCAAATCGTTGACGAAGGTGCCGTTGAGACTGTCGAGATCCGTAATGACGAATCCGTTCTCTTTTTTCTCGATCTTTGAGTGACGGCGTGAGACGGAGGCGTCGGCTATGCAGAGATTGGCGGCAGTCTCACGACCAATGACCAGCGCCTCGTCATCGACGGAGAAGATTCCTCCCTTGAGTTTGCCCGAGATTGCTGCGAGACGTGCTGACATGCAGTCCACAGATTACACCGATTACGCAGAATCTGCGTAATCTGCGGATGGGTTTTGGGAACAACTGTTGGGGCGCCCTTCCGGGGCCGCCGGTTTTTGACAAGACGCTTCTTTGTTGAGACGGGCGGCCACGGAGGGCCGCCCCTACAGTTGGATTCTTTGAGCTCTGACTTTATGGGACGATGCGCCAGTTGTTGTTGGGAGTGACGGGTACGGTCTTGTTCTTTTCGACCCAGTCGATGATCAGCTCGCGTATCTCTTCGCTCGAGCGATAGACGACGGGCGCGTTCTTGTACATGACGTAGCCACCGCCGCCGTTAACGCGGTAATTATTCGTGGCGAGGCGAAGTTTTTTCGTGGGCGCCAATGGCTGGCCACGAAAGCGCAGGTTCTGTATTCGCTGTCCGATCGGTTTGGAAATATCGAGCTCGTAGGTAACACCTTCGGCGATGTCGAAGTTGTAAGCGGGAATTTTTTCGTCGATGAGATCGGTCAGTGGTTTGCCGGGAACGTAAGTCTTGAAATATTTCGCGGAGTGCTCCAGCGCTTCTTTGAGTTGCTGTCCTGTGACCTCCAACACCACGAGCGTGTTTTCGTAAACGTACAAACCTGCTATATCTCGCACGCTCACCGGACCCTTTTCGATGCGCGCTTCGGCATTGAAACTCGCCACCATCGACACGTCCGCCTTACCCGCTTCCAGCTGCACTTTCTGAATCAGATCGAGAATCGCGGTATCGCGAAAGCGCGCTTCGCGTGCTGTTAACTCCTGCGACGATTCGCCAATAACTCGCGACAGCCAGCCCTGCGTCTCGCGATCGTAAGGCTCTGCAAGTTTGACGACTTCCGGATCAGGTTCGACACGATCGTCGGCAGGGATAGTGCGCGCTGACTTGGCATACATGCGCCAACCGACTCCGGCTCGCTGCAAGTACAGATCGGCACGAGCGAGATGGCGTCCCCAGTGATTCGCTTGCGTCAGGAGCACGCCGTTGATGTAAAGCGAAGGCACGTCGCGATGCGTGTGGCCCATAAAGATCACGTCCACGCCCGGCACTTCCTTCGCGATCGCGATCGCTTCGTTCTCGTGCGGAACTTGGCCCGGGCTCACTTCACCTGTGCGCAGATCCTCCTCGAGACCCATGTGCATCGCGATCACGACGACGTCGACCTTCTCCTGGTTGCGCAGGATCGGAACCAACTTGCGCGCTTCGGCAACAGGCTGGTGAAACTCAAGCCCGGCGTAGTTTGGTGGATTGTCCCAGTTAGGCACGCCGGGAGTCGTCAAACCGAGTATTCCGATTTTCACGCTTGCGACTTCTTTAACGATGTAGGGTTTGTAGTGTGGTTTACGACTTTGTTTGTCGTAAGTGTTGGCGGAGAGCCAGGGGAAGTTTGCTTCGTTGCGTGCTTTCTCTAGCACCTTGAGACCGAAGTTGTATTCGTGATTGCCGACCGCCATCGCGTCGTAGTTCAGAGAGCTCATTATTAGCATCATCGGATCGGGCGGCTGATTGTTTTTGCGGCCATGAAACGACGCGAGTGGCGAGCCTTGAATCGTGTCGCCGGAATCGACGAGCAGGACGTTGGGATGTTCTTTGCGAACGCGTTTGATCAGCGTGGCGACCTTGGCAATGCCGCGGTTGTCAGACTTGTTGGTGTAGTAGTCGATCGGGTTGATGTTACCGTGCAGATCGGTGGTGCCAAGTATTGTTATCTGGACACGATCGGGCGCAAAGCTCCGCCCCACCAGGACCAGCGCCAGCATAACGGTTAAAGTCGCAAGGGAGTAGATGAATGGTGAAACCTTATGGTGCTTCATATTGGTTTAAGAATACCTCAACCGCGCTGGCGCCTTCCCGCGCAGGAAGAAGATTTTGATGTTCTGGGCCATTTCTTTGCCGCAGATGAAGCTGATGAACGCTGATTGCAATCTGCGTTCATCTGCGAAAATCTGCGGCTAACTACTGTTGTTAGCTTAGACCAAATGCTTTATGGTTATAAAGTTGCGCAACCGATGTCATCCATATGGACAATTTAGTTACCTCAAACATTCGTCAGCGGCCGATTCGCACGCTCGTCAGCGTGGCAGGCGTGGCGCTCGGAGTCACCCTGATCATGCTCTTCACGGGGCTCGCGCGAGGCATGTCAAACGACCTGCAACGACGCGCTTCAAACGTCCGCGCCGAGTTGATCTTCATGCGCCCCGGTGCAGTGCAACTGACTGCGACCACCGCCAATCTCGACACGCGTTATGTCGAGCGACTGAGCCAGATTGAAGGCATCGAAGAAGCGCTGCCCGTGATTCGTCATATCTTTCAAGGCAACAAAGGCTTCGGGTTCGAGCAGATCGACGGCTTGCCGTGGGACGCCTACGCCCGGATGAACGGCATCAGCATGGTCGAGGGACGCGGGCCGCAAGCGCTGAACGAAGTCGTTATTGACGAAACCAAAGCACGAAACAGCAATCTTCGCATTGGAGATCCAATCAAACCGTTCGGCACTGAGGATTACCGCGTCGTCGGAATCTATTCACCGGAATCGGGCGCGCGCGTCAAGATGTCGCTCGAGGCGCTGCAAAAGGCACTCGAATCTGAAGGCAAGTGCACGTTTATTTTCGTGAAGCTGCGCAATCCGGACCAGTTGCAGGAAGTCGCGCAACGCATCGACCGGGAACTGCCGGGCAACACGATCCAGCCGACGCGCGAAGTGTTTACGAGTTTTGAGAAGAGCATTCCGTATCTCGGTGTTTTCTTGCGCGTGCTGGTTGGGCTGGCGGCGGTGGTCAGTTCGTTGGTGGTTATGCTGGCGATGTACACGACGATCACTGAGCGCACGCGCGAGATCGGGATCCTGAAGGCGATGGGCGCTTCGCGTGGTTACATCGTGGGGATCATTGAGAAGGAAGCGATTCTGATCAGCGTTATCGGGTTGGTGGCGGGGTTTGTGGTGTCGCTAATCGCCGGGTATTTGATTCATAAGACTTACGGGCTTGTTTTTGAATACAGTTGGACGTGGGCGGTTGTGGCGGCGGCGATTGGGGTTATTGGCGGAATCCTGGGCGCGCTGTATCCGGCGTGGCGCGCTTCGAATCTCGATCCGGTGAATGCTCTGGCGTATGAATAGAGCCGCAGATTTACGCAGATTAACGCTGATCTGCGATCATCTGCGTTAATCTGTGGCCTCTCTTCCAAATCAATATTAGCCCCACAGCGCTCCAGAAAATATCGCGGCCCTTTCTCACGATCGCCAGCGCCTCGCCGATCCCGCGCGCGAAACCAAGCACCTTCGACACCTGGCCCGTTCCTCCCTCATCGACGCCCGCGCGCAGCGGAATAAACTTGAACGCCACGTTGATCACTCGATTCACTGATTCGAGAATGAACGCCTGCGTCAGAGTCGGCGGCACCGGACTGATGAACGAAAGTGTTATGAATACCTCGACCACACCCGCGAGGTGAAAACAACAGTCCAACGCAAAGATCGAGAGGAAGCTGCGTTGGCTGTTCGCGTAAAACCCGTAGACGCGGTCTTCGAGAGATCGCGCTCGCGGTTTCAATCTTTCCATTAACTTCCGCGCGATGCCGCGATGTTGTAGAAAGCCCAACGCGCCACTAATAAATCTCGCCTGACTACGAATCAGCAGGTACACGAGCGGGATGATAATGACTGTAGCTGTAAGCGCGCCGATGCTGGCATAACGCAAAGGCTTCGGCAGTGAAAAGGTCAGCAGCAGAGTCGCGGTACCGGTAAAGATGAAGACCGCGACCGACAACGCATAGAAGATATTCTCAATCGCCAGTCCTGACAGTCCGACCAGCAGAGGCACACGATCTTTTACAAAGACCGCCTTCGAGGGCTCGCTGACCGCGAAGCTTATGAACGGAGTGATATTGCCGAGCGCGTCGCCCATGATGCGGGCAGCGAAAGCATCGCGAAACGGTAACCGGTGTGGATGTTCGATACAGCGAGTCCAGGCGAGCGCGCGAACGATGTAACGAATACTCGAAACCGCGAGAATGATGAGAAAGCCCGCGCCCAGGAGCCGAATTCTATAAAAGATCTCGCCAATGCCCGCCCGGCTGACAAAGTAGGCAAACAAAAGCAGGCCCACGAGACCGAAGATGATTCCAAGTGGCGCAAATCTCCTGCTCCCAGTGCGCTTCTCAGTTAAAACATCGTTCGGCATCGAAGTACGGTACCACACGGCGCGAAATCGGCGGCAACCGGTATGCCGCCGCTAAAAGTGACCCACTGTCTTTGTGATTAAACGGTCTCTTTGATTATGATGCTACGTTCTATTCTATAAAGGTAAAACGAGCACTAATACAATGAGTCAATCCCACCCAGCTATCGCGCCGCTTACAGGCACTCCACTAACCACGCTCTCAGAAGACGAGACAATGTTTCGCGCCAGCGTGCGCGAGTTCGCGGAGGGGGAGTTGCGCCCGCGCGTGGAGCAAATGGATGAGGCCGCGAAGCTCGATCCGGCAATCATCAAGCAGTGTTTTGAACTGGGATTAATGGGCATTGAGACTCCCGAGGAGTATGGCGGCGCCGGCGCGAATTTCTTCACCGCCATTCTCGCGGTGGAAGAACTGTCGCGCGTCGATGCGTCAGTTGGAGTTTTTGTTGACGTGCAGAACACGCTCGTCAACAACGCCTTCATCCGTTGGGGCACGCCCGATCAGAAAAAGAATTACCTGACCCGGCTCGCCTCCGATCACGTCGGCGCCTACGCGCTCAGCGAGCCCAGTTCCGGCTCTGACGCATTCGGCATGCAAACGCGCGCGGTTGAAAAGGACGATCACTTTCTCCTCAACGGCCGCAAGCTCTGGATCACAAACGGCATCGAAGCCGAGATCTTTGTCCTCTTCGCCAACGCGAATCCGGAAGCGGGCTATCGCGGCATCACCGCGTTCATCGTCGAAAAGAGTTTTCCGGGCTTCTCGATCGGCAAGAAAGAAAACAAACTCGGTATCCGCGCGTCGTCAACGGTCGAACTGATCCTCGAAGACTGCCAGGTGCCGAAAGAGAACATGCTCGGCGAAAACGGCAAGGGTTACAAGATCTCGATCGAAACACTGAACGAAGGTCGCATCGGCATAGGCGCGCAGATGATCGGCATCGCCCAGGGCGCGTTGGAAAGCGCACTTGCTTACACGGCGGAACGACAACAGTTCGGCAAGACGGTCAATGAGTTTCAGGGAGTGCAGTTTCAACTGGCGGAGATGGCGACGGAATTGGAAGCGGCCCGCCTGATGGTCTATAACGCGGCGCGTATGAAAGATGCCGGCATCAATTTCGTCAAAGACGCAGCGATGGCGAAACTCTACTCGTCGCGTGTGGCCGAGCGCGTGAGTTCAAAAGCGATCGAGTTGTACGGCGGTTACGGCTACGTGAAAGATTATCCGGTGGAGAAGTACTGGCGCGATTCGAAGATCGGAGCGATCTACGAAGGCACTTCAAACATGCAACTGCAAACGATCGCAAAGTTGATCATCGGAAAATGAGACATAAGGCGCCAAATTCACTACTACTGAAATGAGCACTTCTCGAATCGAGATTTTTGAACAGATGCTGGCTAACGATCCCGGGAACACGGCCGTGCTTTTCGGGCTCGCAAAGGAATATGAGAAAGTTGGCCAAGACGAAAAGCTGATCGAAACCCTGAATCGTTACCTGGAAGCCTACGACGATGAAGGCAACGCCTTCGGCATGTTGGCCGGCGCTTACGAGCGAATGGGCCAACGAGACAAAGCGCGCGAGGCTTATCAGCGCGGCGTCGAAACCGCGCAGCGCCATGGGCACCCCGGCATGGCCGAAGAGTTTCGCATGACTCTGGCTGGCAATTATGAAGACTGATACAAAAGTATTGAAACTGGTCCGCAAGACCGAGTCGTCATCGACAACTGAAACAACTGAAGCTCCGGAACAAGAAGCCGAGATGGGCATGGCGCCTGGTCCAGCTTCCGTCCCGTTAGTACCTGAGCCAGAAACAGAGCAACGACCAAGACCTGCACCGACGCCTGCACCGACGCCCGCACCCAAGCCCGTGCCCGTCGCTGTTCCACGAAGCGGAGATTTGCCGGACCACAAAGTCTTGCTCGAGATGTATCGCACGATGTACCTATCGCGGCGTCTCGACGACAAAGAGATTCAACTCAAAGGACAGAACCGGATCTTCTTCCAGATCAGTGGCGCCGGTCACGAAGCGGTGCTCGTCGCTGCCGGCATGGTGTTGAAGCCCGGCTATGACTGGTTCTATCCCTACTATCGTGACCGCGCGCTCTGTTTGCAGCTTGGTATGACGCCTCTGGAGCAGTTGCTATCCTCAGTCGGCGCCGAGGCGGATCCGAATTCACACGGACGGCAGATGCCCTCGCACTGGGGCCACTCGAAACTCAACATCGTCTCGCAATCGTCGCCCACGGGCACGCAGTTGTTACAAGCCGTCGGTTGTGCCGAAGCGAGCTACCGCGCGCAGCTCATGCCCGAGTTGCAAAAACGGCTTGGCAGTTTTCAGAACGACGAAGTGACTTACGTTTCGCTCGGCGACGGCACGAGCAGCGAAGGCGAGTTTTGGGAAGCACTCAACACCGCGTGCAATCTGAAGCTGCCGGTGCTGTTTCTCCTCGAAGACAACGGCTATGCGATCAGCGTCCCGGTTGAAGTGCAAACTGCCGGCGGCGATGTTTCCAAATTGATCGAGAATTTTCCTTCACTTTATTTACAGCGCTGCGACGGCACCGACGCAATTGAATCACTCGAGACGATGCGACGCGCGGTCGATTACTGCCGCCGGCGAAAAGGCCCGGCGTTTGTGCACGCAAAGGTGATCCGGTCTTATTCACACTCGCTCTCCGACGACGAGAAGCTTTATCGCCCTGACGAGGAACGCGCGAGCGACGCAGAGCGCGATCCGGTGAAGCGTTTTGGCGCGCTGCTGATCGACGAAGGCGTCATCGATCAGGAAGGGCTGCAAAAGATCAAGGACCAGGTCGATCGTGAAGTGAATGAAGCAGCCGACATTGCGCTGGCGAGCCCGCAACCTGCTAAAGAAACAGCGACAAAGTTTGTCTTTTCACCCGACGTCGATCCGTGTTCCAAAGAGTTTGACACGGAAGACCAGGTTCAACTCTCCGGCAACGCGGGCACGATGGTCGATCTGATCAATCGTTGCCTGGAAACGGAGATGGCGCGCGATCCGCGGATCGTGGTCTTCGGTGAAGACGTGGCCGATTGTTCGCGCGAGCAGTATCTGCAATCAGTGAAAGGTAAAGGCGGCGTTTTCAAAGTGACCGCGAATCTCCAGCGCAAGTTTGGCGGCGGCCGCGTTTTCAACTCGCCGCTCGCTGAAGCAAACATCGTCGGGCGCGCTATCGGCATGGCCACGCGCGGGCTCAAGCCTGTCGCCGAGATCCAGTTCTTTGATTACATCTGGCCCGCGATGCACCAGAT
>JAICQI010000130.1 GCA_025937955.1 Pyrinomonadaceae bacterium | reverse complement strand
CATGTTGTATGGCTCTTAGTCCAGACGCGGAGGCTAAGCTTTATGATCCCCTCTTCATTCGAATCAGGCACTGCTTTTGCTCTGCTCCTAACTTTTTGCACAGGGCTATTTCTGCACAGTACACGCCTAATCTAATGTGGTCCATTATCGCGCTAAGTTGTTCAATGGTTGGGGTTGTGTTTGGAGGCGGCGATCGGAATCGAACCGATGAATAAAGGTTTTGCAGACCTCTGCCTTACCACTTGGCTACGCCGCCATATTTGAAAGAATAAAGGATGAAGGCGGAAAGATGAAGCAGCCTTAAGAAAGCTGTGACTTTCGTCCTTCATCCGCCCGCCTTCATCTGATTTCGTGGAGCGGGAGACGAGACTTGAACTCGCGACCCTCGCCTTGGCAAGGCGATGCTCTACCACTGAGCTACTCCCGCTTTCTAAGAAAACCGCAGTTTTCAAAGTGGTGGAACGAAATGTACCCCTTTTTTTACCCCTTTGTCCAGAGGCCCTATTTTCCACGGTAGTGAACATTTATTTGGAGCCTGGGAAACGTCGTCGGGGCTGATCATGCGAGTTGATCGGAAGTGGCGGATAGTGAAACAATGCGCCTGCGCAGATTAAGTATCACATCGATCTCTTACGCAAAACTGTAGTCCCGCGCAGCAATTATGACAATAAAATCCTTCCTCCTCGGCTTGTCCCTGCTCCTCGCCACCTCAGCGTCTGCACAGACTTCTGCTCCGCCTGACGTCCACGTCAAACTAAGTCTCGCGAATTCGAAGAGCATCTACCGGATGGGTGAGCCAATTAAGCTCATCATGGAGTTCACCGCCGACCGCGAAGGCTATGTTGTTGAGATCCTGCCGGACGCTAAATCGCCCTGGCAAGATACTATTGTCATTTCACCTGAGTTCGGTATCTCACATTGGCTTAATGAAATGACGGCTGGGCATCGATACGCCAGGGACTTTTTTTCCACACAGAATCTGTCTAACGTACCGCAGCGTGTTGAGCTGATTCTCAATGATACTTTGAGATTCGATATTGCTGGTCGTTACACGGTCAGTGTAACAACTCGCCGAATTTCGAAACAATCCCTTACATATTCTCGACCATTTAGCGTCACAACCAATTCGATCACTTTTGAAGTTGAGCCAATGAGCGAGCCTGACGAGGCTGCGGAAGTAAAGCGGCTCTCAGATCTGATGGCTGCAAAGCGCAACTCGCAGACGGACGAGGAGGTTGGCAAGCTGTTGTCGTTTCTTACCGGTGAACCGTCGACTCGCGAGAAAGTTCGGCGTTTCCTTAATCCGGAAGACCGAAGTGGAAACTACCACACGCACCTTTGGTACGGACTGTTTATCGCTCGCAATCGTCAGTTGGTGCTCAAACTACTCGAAACGGGTCTGCGCGATCCTAACACTGGCGTGAGTTCGCAGTTGCTCAACGCAGTAACAAGGCTGCGAATGTTAGTTACAGACGGCGTGAGAGATAAACCTGTCGTTGTAACTTCGATGCTGACTCCATCGGAGGAAGATCCTCGCGCCCGTGAAATTCGAGATGCTTATGTCGTCGAGTTGTCAGCGGGCCTGGCCAAGCGAAAAGACAAGGCCCTAACAACCACGGCCATAACCATTGTCTCCAATCCGCCCAAAGATCCTCAGGCGGCGAGCGCTGGTTCGCGTGAGGCGCGACGCATTCTCATTCAACAGTTCGACACGTTACATATATTCAGTCAGGAATGGCTTCTGAGACAGGACTGGGAGGAGTTGCGCGATCGTTCTTTGATTCCTGTCATCAAGCGGATGCTTTCTACTGCTCCTGGTTCTGCCCAGAAGCACATCCACGAGGCCGCGCTGAAGTTACTGATCGAGGTGGCGCCAGATGAAGCGCGCCCATTCGTAGTTGCAGAAATACGCGATCCTAATTCGTTCGTCGATGTGAAGTTGTTGGGCAGTATCGAGGCCAAATCGTTGCCTGAAGCCGATGCAATTTTGCTCGAACAGATTCGACGCCTTGCCACAATACCGGATAATCGCGGTTTTGTTCATCTGAAACAGAAAACATCTCTTCTGGTGCGGTTTGGGACCGACGGGATCTATCAGGACTTGATGGAGCTTTATCAAACAGTTGGCGCCAGGCTGTATCCGGACGGCCGTGCAGGTCTGCTCGCTTACTTCGCAAAGCATAATGAACGAGAAGCTATTCCGCTGATAGAGCAAGCAATATCTGAGTTGAACCCGGACCAGGAACCTGCTGTGCTTCGCGAGTTGACTGAGTTGTATTACTCAGAGGCGATAGGTGTTTTGGTGAAGAAGCTTTTGGCGACGGATGATCGCGCAGCCGCGAGTACGGCGGCCTATCTGATTGGACGGCACGGACACGCGGACGACCAACGGGTGCTGGAAGCGCGACTAAAGCGGTGGCAGGAGGAGTGGGGAAACCGAGTGGCAGAAGCGGACGCGCAACACCAGGGCCGAATCGAACGCGAACTCATCTGGGCGTTGGTACACGGCAAGTCGTGGAAGCTGTCTCCTGAGCGGGCGAGGGAACTGCAATTGGGCTGCATCACGCAGCTTTGCAAACAGACCAATCAGGTGCGGTGAGTCTGCGCTGGGTCGTACCGTGCTCCACCATAGGCTCGAATTAGCGAACGCCTTCAGCGTAATTTGAGCCACGGCTTCACGTAATTTGGGCGGCTTCGGTGTAAATCTGCTATAAGCAAACCCACTGTGCCCAAGGATTCCCGGGACATACAAGCGCTGATCGATGCGTGGCGGACGAGCCATCGCGTGACGGTGTATCTCGTTGAGAATTTGCCGACGGAGTTGTGGGGGAAGAGTGTTCCAGGGGTGCCGCGGCGGACGGTGCGGATGATTGCGGCGCACATTCATAACACCCGGTGTATGTGGATCAAGATGATTGGCGCGAGCCACGGGGTCGCGGTGCCGGTAACAGTTAATGGGCGCACCGTGCGACCCGCCGAGTTATCGCGCGCGCTCGAACGCAGCAGCCGGGGGATTATTGAACTAATCCGGCTCGGCGCAGCGCGGGGCGGCGCGATTCCTCCAGCCGCCTGGCAGAACTTTCCGACTGATCTCACCCACTTTCTAAGCTACTTCGTGGCGCACGAGGCGCACCATCGCGGGCAGTTGTGTATGCTGGCGCGACAACTCGGACACCGATTGCCTACGGATGTGACCGCCGGATTGTGGCAATGGAAGAAGCGAGCGAAAGAGTGAAAAGACGACAAACGGTGCAATGCGAGAGGGGATCAGCCCAATAACATTGCACCGTTGTTTTAACCCTAAGTCTCACGCCGGTACCGACGCGCAACCGTCGAGTCTATGTGCAGCAGTCTAAGCGCGAGCGCGAGTCACGTCAACAAACAGCCGCGAAATAAAACACACTGCCCGAGTTAGGTTGACAAGCGCCCGCAACAGTAATAAGTTGCGGGTGCTTCAATATCCAGGAGCATTCCACAAAATCTCGTCGACTTATCGCTGTTTGCGGAGGAGCCTATCATGAGATCCAAATACGGATTCCGTCTCGCAGTTCTCGCCGTGTTGCTCATCGCTGACGTCAGCTTTGCGCAACAAGGTTACAAAAAGCCACCGAAGGAAGTGCTCGACATTCTGAATGCGCCGATTACACCGGGCGCTTCAGTTAGCCCGACGCGCGACAACCTCCTCCTTTTGACCAGTCGACTCAATCCGCCTCTCGCCGATCTGTCGCAACCGATGTTGCGTCTCGCCGGTCGTAGGATTAACCCCGCTTCAAACTCGCCACACCGCTTTCCGTACGCAATCGGGATGACGCTGAAGCGAATCGCCGACGGCTCCGAGATCAAGATCGACGTTCCTCCCGGCGCAAAGATAAGCAGCGTTGATTGGAGCGACGACGGCAAGCATTTCGCTTTTTTGAATACAACGCCAAACCGCGTGGAGCTCTGGATCGGCGATGCGGCCACCGGAAAGATCCGCAACCTGAAAGCGATCGCGATCAATTCAGTTATCGGTAGTCCGCTAACGTGGATGCCCGACAATCGCACGCTGCTGGTCCAACTTGTGCCAACAACGCGCGGCGCCGCGCCTGCAACACCAACCGTGCCAACGGAACCGAACACCCAGGAGAGCTCCGGCAGACCTGGACCAGTAAGAACGTTCGAAGATTTGTTAAAGAGCCCGCACGACGAAAGCCTTTTCGAATATTACGCGACTTCACAGTTGGCTCTCGTCGACGCAGCCAGCGGACGAGCAACAAACATCGGCCAGGCGGCAATCTATCAGGATGTCAACCCGGCGCCCGATGGCCAACACCTCCTCGTGACGCGCTTGAAGAAACCCTTTTCGTATCTCTTCCCTGATTTTGCATTTCCGAAAGACGTAGAAGTGTGGGACGCGAAGGGCAAACTGGTTTACAAAGTCGCGAGCCTGCCGCTCGCAGATCAGGTTCCGATTGACGGAGTGATCACCGGCCCGCGCGCGATTCGCTGGCGACCGAGCGAACCGGCGACGCTTGTTTGGGCCAAAGCATTGGACGACGGAAATCCGAAGAACAAAGTGCCACACCGCGACAGCATCCTGACGCTCAAGGCGCCTTTCAGCGGACAACCGGCTGAGTTATTCAAGACAGAACACCGCTTTTCCGGCATCTTCTTTGGCGAAAAAGGCGGGTTGATGTTCGTTGCAGATTATGATCGTGATAAGCGTTGGGTCAGATATTTTATGTTCGACGCGGACAAACCCGGAACGCCGGCAAAACTCGTTTGGAGCAGAAATCAACAGGATCGCTATAACGATCCGGGCTCGGTCGTCACGCGCCCGAACAATCAACGGCCAATCCTGCAAAACGGCGATTGGATCTATCTCACCGGCGCCGGCGCTTCGCCGGAAGGCGATCGCCCGTTCCTGGATCGTCTCAACCTGCAAACGTTGAAATCGGAACGCATCTTTCGCAGCGAAGCCAACAGTTATGAAATCGTTGTGGCTTTGTTGAGTGACGATGCCAGCAAGTTCATCACGCGACGTGAGTCGCCCACCGAGACGCCGAACTACTTCATCAGAAGCGCAAACGACACCAACGCGCGCGCGCTCACGCAATTTCCGGATCCGACGCCGCAACTGCGTGGCATCAAGAAACAGATCGTCACTTACAAGCGCGCCGATGGCGTGCAGTGCTCGTTCACGCTTTACTTGCCGCCAAACTACAAGGAAGGTACGCGACTACCGACGGTTGTTTGGGCTTATCCGCTCGAGTTTACCGATGCGAGCACGGCCGGACAGATTACCGGCTCAAGACAACGCGCGACTTCGATCGCCGGTCCATCGCACCTGTTTTTCCTGTTGGAAGGTTACGCGGTACTCGACAACGCCACGATGCCGGTAGTTGGCGATCCGGAAACTGTTAACAACACTTACGTCGAACAGATCGTGATGAGTGCGAAAGCCGCGATCGACAAGGCAGCTGAGATGGGCGTAACCGATCCGGATCGCGTCGGCGTTGGTGGTCACAGCTACGGCGCTTTCATGACTGCGAATCTGTTGGCCCACAGCGATCTCTTCCGCGCAGGCATCGCTCGCAGTGGTGCGTACAATCGCACGTTGACGCCGTTTGGTTTTCAAAGTGAACGGCGCACGCTTTGGGAGGCGCCCGAGCTTTACCTGAAAGTCTCGCCGTTCATGTACGCCAGGAAGATCAATGAGCCAATGCTGATGATTCACGGCGAAGTCGACGACAACTCGGGCACGTTCCCGATTCAGTCTGAACGCATGTACCAGGCGATGAAAGGCCACGGCGGGACGGTGCGTTTGGTGATGTTGCCGCACGAATCGCACGGTTACACGGGGCGCGAGAGTATCGAGCACGTGCTTTATGAAATGATTAGTTGGTTTGATAAGTACGTGAAGAACGCGCCGTCGAAAGCGAAAGAAACGACGTCGGCTCAGGCAAAGTAAAGCGGATCGAAGTGCCAGCGGCGTTTGCGCAGTGACGCTTCGGTCCAGAAGTTTCGCAAAAGTTCGATTTGGGGCGTTGAGTCGTTGCTGAGAACGACGGTGACGACGTCGTAGCGGTGTGGTTCGTCTTCGATGCCGAGCATCTGGCGATAGACGCGTGCGGCGCGCGTGATCTGGCGTCGCTTGCGCAGGTCGACGTTGACCTCGGGCGGCGCGAACCAATCGGATGAGCGAGTCTTTACTTCGACAAAGCAGAGGACGTCGTTGTCATAAGCAACGAGATCTATTTCCGCGTTAACGACAGAGCCACGCAGGTTTCTTCCCACGGGCAAAGTGAAATTGGCTGCGACCAGGCGAAAGCCGAGTTGCGTGAGGTAAGCGGCGGCGTATGCTTCGCCGAGTTTGCCTAGTGAGGAAGTCATAATTTTTAGCCACGGATAACACGGATTTTTAACACTAACCGTCACGATCATAAGCGACCTTCAGCCAGTGCTTCACTTCGTCATCGATGTCGTCCATTGACGTGATCCGGATGCAGTGAGTGATGCGATCCTTCTTAGCAAAGCCGCCGGTGTCGATCAGACGTCCGGTCGGTTTCATGTCTCCGAGCGCGAAGCCCATATCGATGCGAGTTTGAGTGGTGGGTTTGATCTGCGCGAAGACGTGATTGCGATAGAGCGGAACGATCGTCTGGCAGGGGCAAGCCTTTGCTTCCTTGCCGGTCTTGAGCCCGAGCATTAATAGTTTGTCGTAAAGTGGACGCAGCTTAGCCTTGCCGCCTGAGAACATCTCTTCGACGTAGCGTTCCGCAGCTTCGAGATAGTGATCCGGATCGCCGGACTCTTCACCTTTCCCTTCGACGCGTTCCGCAAGCCACCAGGCGGTGTTGGTACCGAGACTGTATTTCTCCTTGAGCCACGCGCGCCGTTCCTTTTCGTCTTTTGGGCCGTCTTTTTTGATGTGGGCCAGCCACTCCTCGAGCGTTCTGCCGGTCTTGTGTTTGAGGTCGGCGATCCACTTCTGCGTCATCAGCACACCCGGATGGACGCTGTAGATCGACTTCTGACTCGACATCTCTCGCACTCCCATCCGCAATAAATCCGCGTTAATCTGTGGCTACGAAATCTGCGTTAGGCAAAAACTTTGGTGGGCGGCGTCTTTTTGTTGCCTGTTCGAAAGCGTAAGCGATCTTGATGAGCGTCGGTTCGCTCTTGGCGCCGCCAAAGAATGAGATCCCGACCGGCAGTCCGAAAACGTATCCCGCGGGAACGGTGATGTGTGGATATCCCGCGACTGCCGAGGCCGATGAATAACCGCCCGAGAAGTGATCGCCATTGATCCAGTCAGTCGGCCATGGTGGTCCACCGGTCGGCGCCACCATCGCGTTGAGCCGGTGCTTCTTCATTACGAAATCGATTCCTTGCGAACGTGTCAGCAGGTGATTCTTTCGGAGCGCCTGGATGTATGCCTTGCTGGTTAGCGGTCCCTTGGCCTCGGCCCTGATCATGATGTCCTGTCCGAAGTAAGGCATCTCGCGGTCGCGGTTCTTTTCGTTGAACTCAATCACGTCTTTGAGTGAGTGAACCGGAGCCTGTGGCCCAAGTCCCGCGAGATAGGCATTCAGATCCGCTTTGAACTCATACAACAGCACTTCAAATTCAGAATCGTCGAACTTGCCCGACGTGGGAATGTCGGCAGGATCAACCAGTACCGCGCCCAGCTTCTTCATCTCGGCAAGCAAGTCGTTCATAAGCTTGTCGACGCGATCGTTGAAGCCGAAATGCTTGCGCGCGACACCAAGACGCATGCCGCGCAGGCCATCCTTGTCGAGGTACTTTGTGTAATCCACCGGCGCCGGTAAGCGGTTGGTGCTCGTATGCTCTCTCGGATTGGTGCTTGCCAGCACTCCGAGAAGGATCGCGCCATCGCGGACAGTCCGCGTCATTGGTCCAGCCGTATCCTGGCTGTGTGCAATCGGAATGATTCCGGCACCGCGGATGAGTCCGACTGTCGGTTTTATGCCGACCAGCGAATTCGCTGACGAGGGACAAACGATCGAGCCGTCTGTCTCCGTGCCGATGGCAGCGGCGCACAGATTGGCAGCGACCGCTACGCCTGATCCGGAACTCGATCCACAAGGATTGCGATCGAGTGCGTACGGGTTTCTTGTCTGCCCACCACGAGCGCTCCAGCCGCTCGACGATTTAGTGGAGCGAAAGTTGGCCCACTCACTGAGGTTCGTCTTTCCGAGAATCACTGCGCCTTCTTCGCGAAGTCGTTGTGCGACAAACGCATCGCGAGCAGGCTTGGCGCCGATTAGTGCGAGCGAACCGGCGGTGGTCATCATTCGATCCTGCGTGTCGATGTTGTCTTTGATAAGGATCGGGACGCCGTGAAGCGGGCCACGCGATCCTTTCTCTTTGCGTTCGCGATCGAGGGCGGTGGCGATCTTCTCGGCATCGGGATTCATTTCGATGACGGAGTTGAGCGCCGGACCTTTCTTATCGATCTCGGAGATGCGATCGGAGTACTTCTCGACTAGCTCGCGTGAAGTGTATTTGCCGGATTGAAGTCCTTGCTGGAGATCCGAGATGGTTAGTTCGTCGAGCTCGAAGGCAGTTGGAAGCGCCGATGCCGGATTCGCGAGCGCGACGGCGCAGGTTGCCGCCGTCGCTTGCAAAAAGTCTCTACGCTTCATCTGTGATTATGGCAGACGAACTTTGAATGAGTTAAAAAAGCGATTGACACTCGCCGTGTCCTCCTGGCCTTTCGGTGAGCCGATGACGATTTGATAAGGCCGGCGCCCAACCATGTAAACTCGCGACTTGAAAACCCTGTCGGTAGTCTCGGCGGTAAACTCCAGCGCTGAATAACCATCAATCACCGTAGGACGAGTGCTAATGAGTTTCGCCTTGATGCCTTTGACGAAGTTGTCGCGATTCGCTTCCAGTTCCGCCTGACGGTTGAAGTTGAAGCTCGGATCGTAGTCAACCCAGCCGATGAGATAAACGTTGTTTGTGTCTTTTACGATAAACAGGTGCGTCGTGTATGGACCATGCGTGCTCTGCGTTGTCTCAACTTTGTCCTCGGGTATTTCCGGCATCAGCACCGAAAAGTTGCCTTCCTCGGAGGTAAAATGCGCCCAACCGCTACTGTCCACTACATTATTGGGCGGCGGGGTGCTGCTGGGGGGCGCTGGACGAGGAGTAATGGTTGGTCGCGGGCTGTGTTCCTGTGCACTGATAGAAAAGCTAAGCGCCAGCGTTATTATTAGTAAGGGTAAGAACTTTTTCATGTCAGTATCCCTTCAGGTCGCTCGACTTCGAAGCTCGCAGATTATAACCCACGAATTCACGCGGATGACACAGAATCATAAGCGCTTGTAAGCTATCGACTACTGATGAGCACCAACGCTTCTACAAACCTCGTGGCGATCGTGGGCCGGCCGAATGTCGGGAAGTCCACGCTGTTCAACCGGCTGATCGGTGAACGCCGCTCTATCGTCGGCGACGAGCCGGGCATCACGCGCGATCGAATCTACGGCCAGGTCGAATGGGCCGGGACAAAGTTTTCCATAATCGACACCGGCGGCATCGTCCCTGATGACGATGCGGTGATTCCGGCAAATATCCTGAAACAGGCGGGGATGGCGATTGATGAAGCACGTTTGCTGATCTGGGTCGTGGACGCCCGGACCGGCATTACCCAACTCGACGAGGAACTCGCTGCGCTTTTGCGTGGGACGGGCAAACAGGTGCTGGTCGCAGCAAACAAGACGGATTCGGCCAGTCTCGAGAGCGAGAGCACGGAATTTTATCGTTTTGGCTTTGAAAACGTTTTTCCGGTTTCGGCCGAACAGGGAATCGGGATCGGCGAACTGCTCGACAGCATTATCGAACTGCTCAAGACAGGCGAGCAGCAGCACGATCAGCAGGATGAAACCACGGAACAACGCGAACTGCGGCTTGCGATCGTCGGCCGGCCGAATGTGGGCAAGTCGTCCCTACTCAATCAAATTCTTGGCGAGGATCGAGTGATCGTGTCGCCGGTTGCGGGCACGACGCGCGATGCGATCGATACGGTTCTTGAGACGCCGGAACGCAAGTTTCGATTGATCGATACCGCCGGCATTCGTCGCAAAGGCAAGACTGACGAGATGGCGGAGAAGTTGTCGGTGATCATGGCGCGCAAGAGCCTTGAGCGCGCGGATGTTGCGATTGTGCTGGTGGACGCGGTTGAGGGAGTTACAGCGCTCGACGCAAACATCGCGGGATACGCCGTCGACGCGGGCTGTTCGATCATTATCGCAGTGAACAAGTGGGACATTGTGAAGGACAAGGAGACGAACACGGCGCTGGAGTTTGAGCGAGATTTGCGGGAGAAGATGAAGTTTCTGGAATGGGCGCCGGTGATCACGATTTCGGCGTTGACGGGACAGCGCGTGGAGAAGATTCTGCCGCTCGTTTTGAAAGCGGATGAGGCCCGTAATCGCAGGGTTCAGACGTCGCAGCTCAACGACTTCTTTGAGAAGGCGATCGCGCAACCGCGTGGCGGAACAGCGCCGTCACCGGCCAAAGGCGGGATGTCGCGGCTGCGGATTCAGTATTTGACGCAGGCGGGCGTGCGGCCACCGACGTTCGTTGTGTTCACGTCGGGAGGAAAGCCGGGTTTGCACTTTTCTTACGAGCGATACCTGCTGAATCGATTGCGGGAGGAGTTTGATTT
>JAICQI010000613.1 GCA_025937955.1 Pyrinomonadaceae bacterium | reverse complement strand
AGGAAGGGGAATTCAGATTCGATAGTCTCCCGCCGGGAAAATATGCAGTTTTTGTTGAAGTGCCACCTGACAGTGACTTCCGTTCTGACTACCAGCGATTTGAAGTTATCGATCAGGATGTAACGGGTTTAGTAGTCAAGACGATAAAAGGAGCCAGTGCTTCAGGCGTGATCGTACTGGAAGGAACGGACGATAAAACGATCCACGAAAAGCTACGCAAAGCGCGCGTCTACGCTCAAGTTTCGTTTCAGGACTCAACCGGATCCTCGACTTTGTCGTCGACCATAAACCAGGATGGCGGTTTTAAGATCGGCGGCTTGCAAGCAGGTATCGTCAATTTTGGGATTGGCGCGCAGAGGTTCCACATCGTGCGCGTTGAACGTGCCGGTGTAGCACTGCCTCAAGGCATCGAGCTAAAGGAACGAGAGCAGATTACCGGGCTGCGACTCATCGTCAACTACGCGAGTGGCGCGCTCCAGGGAGTTGTGAAGGTGGATGACGGCCCAGTACCAGAAAACGGTTTGGTCAGCGTTTCGCTGAAAAGGCTCGGCGATTTTGGTTCAGCGTTTTCAATGTCCAACGATTCGACTCAGGTTGACGCTCGCGGCCGGTTTTTTGCAGAGGGACTGATATCCGGCACGTATGAAGTTACGGCCACTTACGCACCGAATGAGCGCACGCACTGGCGACGTACAACGCAGCAGGTAGTTATTACAAACGGAGCAGTAGCCAACGTAACTCTTAACGTTGATACCAGCGCTCCCAGCCGGCCTTAGAAGCATACGGAGTAGAATGTTCAGAACTTTATACAAGGCGTCTGTTGTCCTCCTGCTTATTTGGCTGCCTGTGGTTGGACAAACGGAAGCTTCAAAGAACGATTCAATTACAGGCCGCGTCGTTGACCAGAGCGGCCAGCCACTCCCAAATGCGCGCGTCTCCGTTGTACCAGCCCAGGGCGGACGCCCGAGCGGTCGCACATATACTGATCGTGAAGGCTCGTTTAAGGTGACGGGATTGGATCCGGTTCCTTATCGGGTCCATGCCGATATGCCTGCGTATATATTGAGCACTGAAGAGCCACAGTTTGGTCCATCAGCAAGACAATACAAAGTTGGAGACTCGGTAAAATTCGTTTTTATCAAAGGTGGTGTGATTACCGGCGCCGTTACCACTGCGAACGGCGATTCCGTCATTGGTATCGGAGTGCGCGCGCGAATGGTGCGTAATCAGAAGGACCAGAGACTCACAACAACTACCACACAGCGCGAAGGCAAAACCGACGATCGTGGCGTCTACAGGATTTATGGCCTGCCGGCGGGAACTTATGTTGTATCAGCGGGTGGTGATGGTGATTATTCCCACGGCCCATTAGGTGCCTTTGATAATTTTCTTCCAACCTACGCACCCTCTGCTTCAACACGCGAAGGCGCGGTCGAAATAAGCGTGCGCTCAGGAGAGGAATCGAACAATGTCGATATTACTTTCCGTGGTGAGATGGGAAGGACCATCAGCGGCACGATGAGTGGGCCGGGTATTGAAGGCGGCTTTACCGTCAACCTGACTACCGCTGGTCCCGCCGGATCGCAGACGAACGTTTCCCGTTTCATCCAACCGGGTACTTCACAGTTCATGTTCCCTGGTATCGCCGAAGGAGACTACTATTTGACTGCGCATTCATATTCGCAGGGCCGAGAACTCTTGCTTTCTGAACCAAAGCTGATCAGGTTGAGAGGCGCCGATATCGACGACGTCGAATTGACGGTAACGTTGCTGGGATCAATTAGCGGCCGCGTGTTGCTTGAAGAATCAAAAGTCAGCGAATGTCAGGGCAAGCAACCGCCGGAGTTTAAGGAGATGTCTATCTCCGCCTGGCACAGGGACAACGAGGCGGCAAGAAACCAACCGCAATTCATCTGGTCAATGGGCGCGCCTGTTGCTCCCGATGCACAGGGGAATTTCACGATACGAAATCTCGCCGCCAGCCAGTATTACTTCGTCGCACGGTTTCCAGCGCGGTCCTGGTACCTGAAATCGATAGCGATCTCGCCTCCGGCCACCGCACGAGATCGCAAGCCCACCGATGTGACACGGGTTTGGACCACCATCACGACACGTGACAAACTCTCCGGATTGATCGTCACGCTCGCTCAAGGTGCAGCCTCACTTGAGGGACAGGTGGTGGTGGGTGAAGGAGAAATAAGGCCAGAGAAATTGTTGGTGTATCTGGTGCCGAGCGAACGTGAAGCGGCTGACGAACTGCTGCGCTTTTACGGTGGACCGGTTAGCGAGGACGGAAAGATTGGGCTGCACAACCTCGCGCCTGGTCGTTACTGGTTATTTTTGCAGCCGGCGAGCGATAACCCGCCATTAACCAAAATGCGAGTGCCGGACGAAACAGGGACGCGCGCGCGATTGCGCCGTGATGGTGAAGCGGGCAAGGTGGAGATTGAGGTAAAAGCCTGCCAGAGTGTGACTGATCTTAAATTGCCGTAGCCACGGATAAATCCGTGTTCGTCCGTGGCTTTCTACCCGCCCGACATTTAAACTCTATTTCATGGAAACTGATGATTCGTCGCTACGCGTGTTGTCGCTCGCACAGCACCATGCACTTTCGTATCTAACAAATCTGGATCGTGCGCCGGTCGGCGCCACTGTCGACGTGCAGACGCTGAGACACCGATTGAATAAACCACTCGCCGATTCGCGTCTGCCTCCCGAACAAGTCATCACGGAGCTCGTCAAGGACGTCGAAGGAGGACTGCTCGGCTCAGCGGGTGGACGTTTCTTCGGCTGGGTCATCGGCGGCTCTTTACCTGCGGCTCTCGCGGCTGACTGGCTCACGGCGTCATGGGACCAGAATGCTGCTCTATATGCGACCGCGCCGGCGGCCGCCGTTGTCGAAGAGGTAGCCGGACTCTGGCTGAAAGATATTCTCAGCCTTCCGGCGCACGCGAGCTTTGCACTAGTCACCGGTTGCCAGATGGCCCATGCGACCTGTCTCGCGGCAGCGCGTCACGCGTTGCTGTCAGAGCGCGATTGGGACGTCGAAAAAAGAGGACTGTACGGTGCGCCGCCAATTCGCATTCTTTCGAGCGCGCAACTACACGGTTCCTTCGAGAGGGCAGTGCGCTTGCTTGGTCTCGGCCGCGATCAAGTGATCAGTTTGGCCTCCGATGCTCACGATCGTCTTGAACCAGCAGCATTGCAGAAGGCACTCGAGGACGACCCATCAGCTCCGACGATCGTGCTGCTGCAAGCAGGAGAAATAAACATCGGAGCGTTCGACGATTTTGAATCCTTGATTCCGCTCGCCAAACGCTATGGCGCGTGGGTGCATCTTGACGGCGCATTCGGTCTATGGGCTGCCGCAAGTCCTCGCTATCGTCACCTGATGAAAGGAGCAGAAGCAGCAGACTCATGGGCCACTGACGGTCACAAATGGCTCAATGTCCCCTTTGACTGCGGTTACGCCTTTATCGCGCACGCGGACGCACATCGCGCTTCAATGACTCATCGCGCTGCGTATATCACGCATCATGACGACGCGCGCGACGAGATGGATTGGAACCCCGAATGGTCACGGCGTTCTCGCGGCTTCTCCACTTACGCTGCATTGCGTGAACTGGGTCGGGATGGTGTTGCAGATCTGATCGAACGTTGTTGCCGGCACGCACATTCTCTGGTGATGGGAATTGGCAGCCTGCCGGGCGCTGAGGTGTTGTGGGAACCAACGATCAACCAGGGCCTCGTCCGTTTTCTCGACCCATCCACTGAACAGGACCATGATCGTCGAACTGACGAAGTGATCGCGGCAATCGTAGCTGCGGGGGAAGCATTTTTCGGCGGCACGACCTGGCGTGGCAAGCGTGCCATGCGGGTGAGCGTCTGCAGTTGGCAAACTTCGCCTGAAGATGTCAGGCGGTCCATCAATTCAGTCGCACGCGTATTAGGGGTCGAGCCACCGAACAGCTAGATCAGTGCTGCTTCGCTAAAATCACTTCCATCACCTCGACCAAAAGTCTACTCAGCGGCTTGCCGAGGTTGCGGCCTACGCTGGTGTTTACCTGGATAGCTACCGCAACTTTATGGTCCGGGAAGTACGCCATGTCGGTCATGTATCCGGGAAAGAAGCCGCTGTGGCCGTACGATGTTCCAACCTGCGTTT
>JAICQI010000710.1 GCA_025937955.1 Pyrinomonadaceae bacterium | reverse complement strand
GATTTTCCCGAGATCAAATATGCGGGTGGTGATCTGGAAGTCCACTCCAGGTAACACCGAGCACGGCAAGTAAGAACAAGTCAGGAAGAGGGGCTTGCCCCCGCTGTTGGGAGAGCGGGGGGCAAGCCCCTCTTCCTGACGTGTTCTTTTTTTAGTTGTTCTACTTTTTCCGTCCGATAGCAAACAAGCTGGCGTTTGAGCGGACGTACATTACGCCGTCGGATAGTGCCGGCGTGGCCATCAGGAGCTCGCCCATGGAGTTGGTGGCGATGTGGTTGAACTTCTCACCAGCCGAGACCACGAGTATCTCCCCGTCTTCATTCGATAAATAGATCTTTCCATCCGAAGCCACGGGTGACGCGCTAAAGCCGCTGCCCACCACCGACAGTCGCTGGCGGTAAACCTCTGCGCCCGTCTTCAAGTTGTAAGCGTCGAACGTGCCGTTGTTCGCGAGCACGTAGAGAATGCCGTTGTAGATCAAAGGCGTCGGCATGTAAGAACCGCGTCCAGTCTTACTCCAGATGACCGTGTCGCTGCTGGTCTGTCCTTCGGGCAACGTGAGATCGCCGCGCGCGCCTGCTTTGACGACAAAGATCGGTCGCTCTGGTCCACGACCACTCACCACCACGAGAATGTCGTCGGCGAAGATCGGCGTGGGCGCAGTGATCTTCGAGCTGCGTCCGAGTCGCCACAGTTCCTTGCCGGTGCGCGGATCGTAGCCGCGAATGAAGTTCGACGCGTTGGTGACGAGCTCCTCGCCTTTTGCTGTCTTTACGACTGTCGGCGTGCCCCAGGAAGGAATCTCGTCGCGATCAACTTTCCAAACCTCCGCGCCGGTGTCGGCGTTGAGCGCCATGATGAATGAATCGGTTTGCGTATCACATTGGATGATCACCAGATCTTTCCAGATGATCGGCGAGCTCGCCGGGCCCCATTCGACTGACGGTACGTCGTAAGCGCCTGCATCGATACGACCGAGATCAGCTTTCCAGAGAAAACGTCCGTTGACGTCGTAAGCATGGACACCTTGCGATCCGAACCATGCAACAACAATGCGACCGTCGGTTGCAGGTGTCGAGTTCGCATACGTCGCCTTAATATGGCGCTTCTCGAGTGGTTCACCCTTGTGAGCAGTTTGTTCCCAAAGAAGTTTTCCAGTCTGTTTGTCGAGCGCGTAGATGACCCAGCGGTGCTGCGAGCGATCTTTGGAAGCATCGCCATCACCGTAAAGACCAGGCTTAAACGAAGCCTTGGGATCGCTACTGACGGCGCTGGTTACGAAGATGCGATTTCCCCAAACTACCGGGCTCGAATGGGCCAGCCCGGGAATCGGTGTACGCCAAAGGATGTTATGTCCTGATTTTGTGCTCCACTCGTCAGGAAGATTTTGACCTTCAGCGACGCCTGAGGCGTGTGGTCCACGGAATGACGGCCAACTACCTTTGTCCGTGGCGGGATCCGGGCGTGAAGGTGGTCGCCTCCTGGATGTTATGGTGATTGTCCTGACAGGTTTGGGGACGACGGTGCCGGCTGGCAACCACGTGCTGCCGTCGAGAATTATCTGGCGTATTTTGCACTCGTCGGAAACCAGGCTGAACTTGACCTGTTTCCCGTCAGTATCGAATAGATAATTTCCCGGTCCATCACAACCACCTGGTCCACCCGTCATTAAAAACTCGATTCCCGCGCCATTTGTTTTCCATGACCCTCCGATCTTGGGCCAACGATCGCCTTCGATCGAGAGCGTGCCTCCTGGATCGAAACGCGCCGTAAAGACGCCGAATTTCAGCGCGTGCGACGGTATCGACGGAGACGGTTTCGACGCCTTCGGCCGGTGCGTCTCGATATACTTGCGCGCGAACTCGAGCCAGTGTGGGCTTTCGCGCAGACCGACCTTTTCAGCTTCGCGCTCCGCGTCTTCGACGCTCCAACCGTCGCGTAACGCGCGTCTGATCATCCAGAACGCGCCGACACGAATGGCCGCAGTGCAATGAATAAACGCGGGGCGGTTTTCCGGATCGTCAGTGATCTTCAGAAACTGTGCGACTTGTTCTTCGTTTGGATTACCGTAAGCGACGGGGATGTTGAAGTAGCGCAAGCCCAACTCTTTCGCTTTTGCTTCTTCTTCCGCGGCGCGATGCTCGCTCGGTTGCCGCAGATTGATGATTGCTTTTACGCCGTCGGCTTTGAGCTTTTCGAGATGCTCGAGCCGGGGCTGGCCACCAGTGCAGAAATCTTTGTTGACGCGCAGGAAGTTTCGTATGTCGGGCACGTTTTCCTGAGCAGGAACCGATGCAGCCGTAACCAGAACCAGCAAGGTAAAAACGAGGGATTTCATATTGCTTTTCCTTTTGTGCTTTTTGTGCCTTTTTGCGGCATAGTACGATATCACTTGTGGCTTACGATCGCGATAATGAAATACTCTACAAGCCGCTGCACGAGAGTCCGATCGTCAGCGTGCACGACTATTGCTGCCACATCGCGCAGGGCGGTCCCGGCGTTGAGGAAGAGTCGGACGCCAATAACATCGTGCTCATGCGGCACGGTGCGTTCTCGAGACACTTCGGACGCCGCACCGTAACGGCGGACGTGAACCAGGCAGTGTTTTTCTCGCGCGACTCGACTTATCGCGTCAGTCATCCGTCAGATTGCGGCGATCGCGGCACAGTCTTCACAGTTTCACCACGCGTTCTCAACGACATCGTCCGCGAGCTCGACCCTTCAATTGACGATCATCCCGAACAGCCGTTCCGGTTCTTCACCGGACCTTGCGACAGTAGCGTCTTCTGGCGTCATCGCGAGCTGGTGCAGCGGCTTGAGACTGCGGAGACGAATCCGCTGGAGCCTTTGTGGGCTGATGTGACTGCGTTACAGCTTGTAGCCGACGTGCTCGAATCGGCGTTCGTGCAACGCGGTGCGGAGAAGCCGAAACGTAAAGCCACGGGCGCGGATCACGCGGAGCGAACCGAGGCCGTCAAGACGTATCTCGCCGCGCGCATGAGTGAACGGATCACGCTCGACGACGTTGCTCGCGCGGTGCACGTGTCACCTTTTCACCTCGCGCGCATATTTCACCAACAGACGGGCGTGCCGGTGCACCGTTATCTCACGCAGCTTCGCCTGCGCGCGTCGCTGGAGCGGTTGGCGGACGGTGCCGGCGATCTCACCGCGGTGGCGCTCGAGCTCGGGTTCTCGAGTCACAGTCATTTTACTGATGCGTTCCGGCGCGAGTTTGGGCATTCACCCTCGGAAATGCGCAAGATTCTGGAAGCCGGTTCTTCGTGATCGTTGTTACTTTGTTACCGTTGGTTAAATTCACTCAAGGGAGACAAAGTGATGAACGCGAGCAAGTGTCCGGTCTGTGATTGGGCGATCAACGATGGTGGGATCAAAGTGACCGTGGCCGGGAAAGAGATCACGGTCTGTTGTGATGAGTGTGCGGAGAAGGTGAAGGAGAACCCATCGCAGTACGCTAAGGCGTAAGCAGCGGGGGCAAGCCCCTCTTCCTG
>JAICQI010000227.1 GCA_025937955.1 Pyrinomonadaceae bacterium | reverse complement strand
GAAATCGACTGGATGGTCATCGGATTCTGTGTTGTTGCGCCCGTGATTGTCGTGGAGATTTCAAAGGCGACAGTTAAACGAACCGTGTCATCGGTGGAGGCAAAAAGTATATGAAAAGGATTGCAGTGTTAACGAGTGGCGGCGATGCCGCGGGTATGAATGCGGCAGTTAGAGCTGTTGTCCGGACGGGACTCGATAACGGATGGGAACTCTACGGAGTCCGCTGCGGATATGCTGGACTCATAGCCGGAGACTTTCTACCTCTAGGTGCGAGAGATGTTGGGGGAATAATTCAGCTTGGCGGCACCATGTTACGCAGCGGCCGTTGTTTGGACTTCAAAACCGAGCCAGGTCGCAATGAAGCACTTAGAAATCTCAGCGAAAACCAAATTGAGGCACTGGTCGTAATCGGCGGGGACGGTTCGCAAACCGGCGCTCATCTGCTCTCACAAGCTGGGCTTCCCGTCATTGGAGTCGCGTCGACAATCGATAACGATCTTTATGGTTCGGAGATAACAATTGGCGTCGACACCGCTCTGAACATCGCTCTGGAGTCTATCGACCGATTGAAGGTCACGGCATCTTCCCACAAAAGAGCGTTCCTCGTCGAAGTCATGGGACGTAAGTGCGGCTACCTGGCTCTAATAGCTGGAATCACTGGTGGCGCGGAAGTCATAGTGATTCCCGAATTTGAAACAAGTCCTGAGGAGGTGGCGGCAGAGTTACGTGGCGCCTACGAGCGCGGGAAAGCGCACGCTATCGCTGTCGTTGCTGAAGGTGCCCGTTACAACGCGCGAGCATTGTCCGACTATTTTCAAGTGCACAAAGAACGTTTGGGATTCGAGCTGCGCGTGACCACTTTGGGCCATGTTCAGCGTGGCGGAGCACCGGGCGCCTTTGATCGCTTGCTGGCGACTCGACTCGGCGTAGCGGCGGTTCGACAACTCGAGAAGAAAGAATACGGAGTGCTCGTAGGTCTTCTAGATGGCGAAGTCGCGACTACGCGTTTGGATGAGGTTATTTCTAACAAGAAATTGCTTGATTTAAAACTACTCGAAACGGCCCGGATTCTAGCCAGGTAACTGCCTCGCTCGAACCAAAGTTCCCCGATTCGTTTGATTCAGGTTCAAGCAACTGTGGGAATCTTCGCAAAGATATAGGCTAATTCCGCATCGGCCGAACCTGATCTCGCTGAATGCGAGTCATTTGCACGGCACAAACCTTGCGACCTTGCTGGGCAACGCTAGTAGGTGAAAGGAGATTATGATGTTACCACTGGTACCGAACCAAGAGTTACCGACTCAAGGTCCGACAGTTTTCAAAACTGAACGAAATCAGCACGAAGTTCGCTGCGGGATGTGCGGTCGGATTATCTATGTTGAGGAAGAAACATTCAGCTTCGTTAGTGACGCAATTGAAGCCGGCCTTGACAATCCATTCCGCTGCGCACTGTGCAAAGTGGAATACGACGATCTGGTCTACGAAGGGTAAAGGGCGGATTTTGCTGACCCCACCGTCCCACAAATCCTTGTGAAGATAGATCGTTTCTTTGCCACCTTCATCAAGCAAAGAAGAGATTTCAGGCCACGACCTTTTGGAACGACACGCTACCAAATTGAGATCGCGGAGCCATGAACCTAAATACGAAATGTGTAAACCGCACGAATTCAACTGTAGCGAATCGACTCGATGAAGTAGCGCAGATACTTGAAGAGCAAAAGGCAAACGTCTTTCGCGTGGCCGCCTACCGTCGTGCAGCAACGATGCTTCGAGGATTGGACAAGCCACTAGATGACATAGTGAAGACCGAAGGACTCGAAGGCCTGCAGAAGCTTCCTGGTATCGGGGAGACTCTCTCCCGCTTTATTTATCAACTCATTATCACTGGACGGCTGCCGATGCTCGATCGTTTGCGAGGAGAGAGCGATCCGGTCACTCTCTTATTATCGGTTCCTGGTATAGGCAAAAGAACCGCCGAGCGGCTTCACAATGAATTAGGAATCGATACACTGGAAGAGCTGGAGATGGCAGCTCATGACGGACGACTCACTAAAGTGGGAATTGGCGAGAAGCGACGCACCGGAATACGCGATTCACTGGCAACGCGTCTCGGCAGAGTTAGAGCTGAAAGCCTGGAAACGCCAAAGAGCGAACCGTCAGTCTCTGAGATTCTCGACGTGGATCTAGAGTACCGGCGAAAGAGCAATCAGGGAGTTCTTCCCAAAATAACACCCAGACGTTTCAACCTGCGGCACGAAAAGTGGCTACCCATATTGCACACGAGCCGCGGAGCACATCACTACACCGCAATGTTTTCAAATACCCCAAGAGCTCACCAGTTAAAGAAAACATTCGACTGGGTTGTTATCTATTTTGACGGCCGCGGCGGCGAACGCCAATGCACCGTGATTACGTCTGCTTACGGCCCGCTCGCGGGTAAACGAATTATCAAGGGCCGCGAACCTGAATGCATGGAACATTATCTCCACCCGGCTGCGCGAGATGTTCGCTCCGGCAAGATCCAGGATGCCTTTAGCATTTAAGACTAACATGGTCCTTCGTTGCTTTCTGACTTTCAGCCGAGTCATTGTGAGACTACTCGTGGAGAAGCCATAACCGTCGCATCGTCACTTTACGCCGGCGGAGACCGAACTGCTCAACCGCGTATCGCTGAAGATGTCGCATTGCCTCTTCAACGGAATCGGTTATCAACAATAACCGCAAATCCGAGGGATCGATGGTTTTGGCTGTAACCATCTGTTCCAACAATTCTATGAGTCGCTGCCAGTATTTCTTGCCGAACAGCACGATCGGAAACTGATCGATCTTCCGCGTTTGAATTAATGTTAACGCCTCAAAAATCTCATCCAGCTTCATCGGCCGCATCCACTACCGTTGTTACATCTTTATATGCGCCCGGGGCTTCTTCAGCAACACCGCGGTAAGATGGACTGCGGATCAAGATTCCCCTTGTAGCGAGAAAATCGATCAACTCCCGGCCCTTCCATTGTTTGGTGGCCTGATGTCGCCTCATACGGCGGCCGGCGCCGTGGCATGAAGAGCTGAAGGAGCGCGCCTCACCAACAGCCGTTCCCACCAGAAATGTAAGAGGACGTTCCCATTGTGCCGCCAATCAAAAGTTGCCAAGGTCGAGCCAATGATCTGCGTTAAGGGATAAGGCATCAAAGCCTGTCCACGCTTTTCACTTTTTCCCGAAACATGAATCTCTGAAACGTCACTTTCGTGCTCGTCCCGCAACGATCGGCGTACCTTCCGTGTTGCTCCATTCGAAGAACGATCCGTCATACATCACCACGTCGTAGCCGAGATATTTAAGCGTGAAATATGCGTGCGATGCCTGGCCGCCGGTGCGACAGTAAGTCATTATTGTCCGACCCTTCAGCGCGCCAGCCTCTTCATAGAGTTTGCGTAACTCCGCTACAGATCGTAGCACTGGATTCTCTTTGCTTAATACGTTCTGCATCCAAAAGACATTGGCGGCACCCGGAATGTGGCCGCCGCGCGGCACGCCATCACCCGGTTTAGCCCCTGAGTATTCCTCAACCGGCCGGGCATCTATCAATGTCACGCTGGGAGAGGTCACGTTCGTTGCTATCCACGAGAAGTCGCGCACAACATCCAGGTTGGTGACGGCATTCGCGCGCGCATGCGGTGTGAACGTCGCCCTCTCTGGCTCAATCATATCTGTTGAGGTTGCGCGACGTTCTGCCTTCCACTTCTCCAAACCGCCGTCCAAAAGTGCCACCCGCCCACCATGGCCCAGGTAGTCGAGTGTGAAGTAAGCGCGTGCTGCGGCCAGTCCGAAGTTGTCACCGTAGAGCACGATGCGCGCCTCGTTGCCGATGCCCAAACGCTCGAAAAGTTTCTGAAGATCAGCAACTGGTGCGAGTTCGTTCGGCACGCCGTCGCGCGTCGCGGTGATCTCGTTCCAGCCGACGAAACGCGCTCCGGGAATGTGGCCCTCATTAAAGTGTGACCGCTCGCGGGCCACGTGCAGAATCACGACCTTCGGATCGTTGACATGAGACGCAAGCCAGGCGGTTGACACAACCATCTCGGAACGCACAGTAGGAGACTTCTCTTTTTGACGGGCCGCTCCTTGCCCTTCAGCCTGGAAAGGCAGGAGGAAGAGGACACTCGCGATTGTTAAAAGGGCGCCAAAAGGCAATCCAATTCGCGTTGACCGGTGTGAATATTTCATTGTTTTTCCCTCAGCATCAAATTTCCCATAATCGGCCAGCGCACCCCTAACGCTGCCTGAGTTCTAACTGCCTCCATGTGAGGACGATTTCCCATAACCGATGAGCACACGAATTTTCTTCGCATAGACACGATCGTGGGGAGACCTCGTCAAGCGTGTCTTCCGAGTACATCGAACCAGGGAACCAGGGCATGATTACTTCTATTGAAGGAGCCTGACGCTAGTAGCGCCACCGACTCCTGGACCACACAGGAATCCCTTGCCGGTTGCGTAGGGTCAGCATCTTATCGCCTTTCCTAATCTCGCGCGCCACCAGAACATCATTTCCTTCGAACTTGATCTTCGATCCGATGACCTCGATTTGGTCGCCTTCGGCCAACGCGAACCCCTCCTGCGTTAAATAGGGAGTTGGTCCAACATGAACAATCAGCGTCTCGGCCTCGAACCTGACACGGACGTGTGTGCCGTTCCATCCCATCTTTCCGACGTGGCTCTCGATCTTTTCAACCGTGCCCGTCATGGTCACTTCCGTCGATCCGTCGTAGCGGGGCATCCCTTTTGCCTGACCTTGGCGCCTTTGTGCGTATGTTTCGCCAACCGCAAACGTAAGTGCTACAACCAGCACAAGCATGATTCTCCAAACATTCAGGCTTTTCATCTTCACTTCATTTTCCGGGCTATTGCCCTCTGGCTGTAATCGCCCACGAGATCCCGCAAGAGTTGGGAGACTTTGTGATTCTGATCGAGAGTAGTTGGCATCGGTGGACAGCATACTGGGCGAACTTTCTTTCTTCTCTTGCTACCTTTGCCGGTGCGATCCTGGCGTACTTTGCACTTGGGTTTATCGCGCCTCGCATCCCTTACTTCCTAACGATCTCGGCAGCGAGTTTTCTATACATTGGGATGGTGGATATCGCGCCGATTTTGCATCACGATTCCGGGATGAAGAAGAGTTTTGTCCAACTCACGGGGTTGTTTGCGGGCGTGGCGACAATACTCGTTCTACACCAAGTGCTCGCGTAATTTCTCGAGACAACCGAACGAAAGGTGTACCAACCTCTAGTGAGACAACTCTTCGTGTTCAGCCTGGCACTCATCGCAACAGAAGGGATTATCCATTCCCTCCCCCATTGCCGACAGGGCCTGTTGAAACGTTACTTCATCTACATAGTAGGTTCCATTGCAAAAGCCACAGACGAGTTCGGATTGATTTGGGCCAACCTTGTATCGCGTTGGGCCCTGAATGAAACCGGGTTGCTCTTCCGGGTTCAAGGTCGATCTTAATCTTGGCATCTTCTACCTCGCAATCTATTGTTCGCGCCCACCGGGGCTACTTTTTCGGATCCGCCGAGGGTTATCCTCCGACTTGGTATACAACGCGCACTCTTTCAACTGGAGCGCTTCCCTCAAAGCGGCGGCGAGTCGCAACACGGATTTAGCTTCGATCGTTTGAGAGTGATGAGCCGCCTCTTCAAGCTGCTCCAATTCCTCCAATGTAAGTCCATTCCCGGCGACCCAGCGCAACGTGCTGCGTTCTTCAGCCGGCGACAACCCTTTATCGAACCTTTTTTCTCTGCTCATCGACATCGTGCGGTCAACGATAATTTGAGCATTATTGCCCTTCCCCCGCGGCTTTGTTTGCGACCTCTCAAAAAGGGTACAGCTCGGGCATAGAAAAACTCGCCCAGGTTGTACCCATCATAGGTGGCTGCTTATGGCACCACCACAATTTGATTACTGACTTCCTTTACGCCGGGCGCGGCCCAGGCTGCGGTTGCAGCTTCCTGCTTCTCAAACCAGGACCGTACATTACCCCTAAGCGTCACCTTGCCATCAGCGGCCTGGACACTGATTCGCCGCGCGTCGACTTCCGCACTGCGTTTCAGCGCGTCTTCGATCTTGTCTTTGACTTCAATCGTAGAGACTTGCGGCTTCAGCTTGATGTTGTCGGTAATGCCCTTCACACCCGACAAATATTTAACCGCGAACTCAGCGGCATTCTTTTGGTAGTACCAATCAACGTTTCCTTCGAGCGTCACCCAACCGTCCTTCACGGTCAGTTTGATTTTGTCGTGGGGAACATCGACGCGCGCTTGCAACGCATCCAGCGCTGCTGACGCGATGTCGGTGTCAGTCTTCTTGAACAGCAGCTTTACCTGAATCTCATTGGCAACCGCGCTGACGCCATACGTCTTGAGCGTCACGCGTTCAGCGGCCAACTTCTCCGCGTAAGAATCTACAAACCCTGTCAACGTGACTACACCATTGTCAGTCGCGACGCCGATGTCCGTTGACGTAATTTCTGGTTCCCAGTCGAGCTGTCGCTCGACTCTGTCTCGCAGATCCGTGTCTGCGATATTGCTATGTGCTCTATGAAGTAGAATCATCGCGCCATACTTGTTCGCGCAGAACAAGCGGTCTCGATGAAGCCCTTCCCGAACTGGACAGGCACCTTTCAGCGCATCCAGCTCTCCCTCGCGCGCAAGTATCTCCATTTCGAAAAACCTACAACGCAGTTGCAGGATATTCCTGATGGAGACAACGCACGACTGTGGTCCTTTGCCTTGTGAACGGCGCTACCGTCTCCCTGGATGGACATTACTCCATCGACTACTCGACCCACTCTGCCCCGCATGTGCCATTGGCAACTCAGCCTGCCTACCCACCCAAAAGTGGGAGCCACTGCGGTTCCGGCGTAGCTCGCATAGCAATTTACCCGCCGACTTAGGTCTCTTTCAGATCCTTTGCACCTGAATTTAATCAGGCTCGAGATTTATCCGCGAGGTCTGCGAAGCCCTCACGTCCCCTTACGACTCGCAACCAGAACCACAAGTCGCGGGGCAGTTTGCAAAACTACTTTCGCATTCCGCTCGTCTCCCACACCACTTAGTTACCTTAGGTGTGCTTTATGGACAGGATCTCAGATTCGACAATAACCGTCTGACCGTCTCGGCTTCCGTGGCGAGCTCCTATTGGAAGCGTAACACTTCCGCAAGCCTCGCCCGTTTCCCCTGCAAGCTTGATCTCATGCCCGTCCGTTGCGGCTTATGCAACGAACTTCGGCAGGGTTAGGACACCACTGCTTCGCCAGTGATGACCGGTTCCAACCGGTCTTGCTATGCGGCCTTTTCGCCGCGCCCTCTGGCTTCCATAACTAATCCTCTTTCTTTTCAAACAGCAACCGTTGCATTTAGAAGCGACTGCGACTCACCGAAGAGCTTTGCAGTTGCGCCTCTTTCTTTTCTTGTTTCCGCATCGTTTAGGGCAAGACATATACCATGCAAACTGAAACTCTTCTCTGATGAAATACTCAAGAACTCCAGTAGCAGCGCGAACGGGATACCGGGGGTGCGCGGATTTGCGCACAGCGTGGGTAACCTTGCGCTATCGGAAAAATACGAGAGTTTAAAGAACTTGAGCGAGTGCTTTGAGCAGCTGTTTGGCGGTATAGGGCTTTGTCAGAAACACGTTTGCTCGCATAGGAAAACGAATGGTTGGGTGTTTAATGCTGGAGATTCAAAGCGTTTTTGAGGTTGACATATCGCTGCTGCTCCGGCAGCTAGCCGCGATAATCATCAGTAACTGACTGGATTATAGGTGACAGTCGACGCTTGCGCCTGCATCGGTAGACGATGCTGACAGATCGACTTGTAAGTGTTCACTACATCACCGTAGGACAACTCAAGCGCCTTCTTCTCTTTCGGCTCGTCTGCCTTGAGAACGACATCATTCATCGACAGAATGCCCTGTAATGTTCCATCAGTCGCGATGACCGGAAGCCGTCTCACTTTATTTTCCTGCATGATTTTCAGCGCGCTTCGAATGTCCTCGTCAGGCTTACATGCATAGACATCGCCCGCAAGCGAACCCGTTTTCTTTGTGAAAGTTTCCCGCTAGGTTGGGGGAAAACCCGCTATCGAGCAGCTCACGGAAATCTAAACGTCAATATTCTTGAGGCTGGAAGGAATGGGG
>JAICQI010000148.1 GCA_025937955.1 Pyrinomonadaceae bacterium | reverse complement strand
GCATCATGCGGCGACGGTACACTCTTCAACTTCAGCAGCAACCGCACCATCTCCTGCACTTGATGCTTCTCCGCATTCCCATATCCAACCACCGTCTGCTTGATCAGGCGCGGTGAATACTCGTGAATATCGAGCGCGGCACGCTCCGCCACCAGCAACACCACCCCACGCACCTGGCCCAACTTCATACTGACCTTGACGTTCGTCGCGAGGAAAGCATCTTCAAGCGCACACGCATCAGGACAATGCTGCGCGATCACTTCTTCCAGTCCGTTACATATCCGCAAGAGCCGCGCCGAAAACGCCAGGCTCGACGGCGCGCGAACTGACCCAAACTCGACCAGCGAATAACGGCGTCCGTCACCTTCGACAACGCCCCATCCCGTTGTCTGGCTTCCCGGATCGATTCCTAAAACGCGCATCGCGCGAAAGTATAACCTCAGCGTAAAGGTCAAAACCACAACTTCGTGATATTCTGAGTTACCCCTCAATTCCCCCTGCTGGTGTGTAAACATTTCAGACGTTCGTTTCATGAGTCAGTTCTTCGAATCGCTGGTTTCACTCGTCCGCAAGCCCGCGGGCCATATGGACGAGAAACCTTTTCAGGCAGAGTTCTTCAGCGTTGAACGTCTCGAGCAGTACGCTCAGACGCTCGCAGCTCAACACAAAACGGTCACCCGCAAAGGCCGCGCGCAACTACTGCCGCGGCTCGAAGACAACGGCCGCAAACTCGAAGCCGCCTACAAGGCCCTCGTCGAAGCACTGCGCGAAGGCCGCACAATTTCACCTGCCGCGGAATGGTTAGTCGACAACTATCACATCGTCGAAGAACAACTGCGCGAGATTCGCCAGGATCTGCCAAAGAGCTACTACCACGAACTGCCAAAACTCGCCGCAGGTGAACTCGCAGGCTATCCGCGAATCTACTCAGTCGCGCTCGAACTGATTGTGCACACTGACTCGCGTCTCGACACAAACACACTGCAAAGATTCATTCGCGCCTATCAAACCGTCGCGCCACTCTCGATTGGTGAACTGTGGGCTGTCGCCATCACGCTGCGTCTCGCTTTGGTGGAAAACCTGCGCCGCCTTGCCATCACCATCGCTCGTGCACGCGCGCAACGCGAAGAAGCCGACAAACTCGCAGACAAACTACTCGAGCTCGCCTCGCTTCAACCCGCTGGCGTCATGCCGGCCATAACCGAACGACTCGGCAAACGAGAAGAGCTGCCGCAAACCTTCGTGGTCCAACTCGTACAACGCCTGCGCGAACAGCATCCTTCCGTGATGCCGGTGATGGATTGGATCGAAAAGCGACTGGCGAAGCAAGGCACCAGCATCGAGCAGATAATTCACGGCGAACACCAACGCCAGGCAGCCGCACAGGTCACGGTCGGCAACATCATCACCAGCATGCGTCTCCTCTCCACGCTCGACTGGAACGACTTCTTCGAAAAAGTCAGTTTGATCGAGCCGCTGTTGGGGAAAGATCCGGCGGGCGTCTATTCGCGGATGGAGTTTGCCTCGCGCGATCGCTACCGGCACGTCATCGAACGCATCAGCAAGCGAACGCGAACAAGCGAACTCGAGATCGCGGAAGCAGCCGTCAAGCTGGCGGCAGAAACAAAGGAAGAGTCAGGCCCGAAAAAACACGTCGGCTATTTCCTCATCGACGCCGGTTTAACTCTTCTCGAAAACAAGTTTGGTTATCAACCCCGGACCGCCGAACGTTTGCGCCGCTTTCTGCTGCGACACTCCACTGGCACATACCTCGGCACACTCACGATCCTGACTCTGCTGATCATGAGTCTGCTGCTTTACACGATGTATGCTCACGGCGCCGGTTGGCAATTGTTAGTCGCGACCGCACTACTCGCGCTAATTCCCGCGAGTGATTTGGCCCTGACAGTGCTCAATTGGGATCTCACACACTTCTTTCCGCCACGCTTGCTGCCGCGCATGGAGACCGCCAAAGGCATTCCCGCGGAAGCGGCAACGTTTGTAGTTGTTCCAACGATATTCCTGAGCGAGTCACAAGTTCACGAACTGGTTGGACGACTCGAGGTACACTATCTCGCCAACCAGGACGAGCACGTTTACTTCGCGCTCCTCGGTGACTTTCCCGACGCTGCCTCGGAAGAAACATCGACTGACTCAAACCTCCTCGCGATCGCACAAAGCGGCATTGACGCACTGAACAGCCGCCATGGCAATGAGCGCTTCCACCTGTTTCACCGCCGGCGACAGTGGAACGCCGGTGAAAACAAGTGGATGGGTTGGGAACGAAAGCGGGGCAAGCTCGAAGAGTTCAATCGCTTGCTTCGCGGCGCGCGCGATACGAGCTTCGTCGTGCGTACCGCTGATGATGCGCTAGTGAAATCTATCCGTTACGTCATAACACTCGACTCCGACACTCAACTGCCACGCGACGTAGCTCGCACGCTCGTCGGCGCCGCAATTCATCCGCTCAATCAACCCACCATCGATCCGGCGACGAATCGTGTAAGGTACGGCTATGGAATCCTGCAACCACGCGTGAGCATCTCGCTCGCCAGTGCTTCACGTTCAAAGTTCGTTCAGATCTTTTCCGGCTACACCGGCATCGATCCTTACACCACGGCAGTGTCGGACGTTTACCAGGACTTCTTCGGTGAAGGAAATTTCACGGGCAAAGGTCTCTACGATGTGGACGCTTTTCAACAAACGCTCGATAACCGCGTTCCAGCAAACTCACTGCTGAGCCACGATCTGTTCGAGTGTTTGTTCGCCCGTGCCGCATTAACTACCGACATCGAGCTACTCGACGACTATCCCGCTTCATACGAAGGCTACGCCAAACGCTCGCATCGCTGGACGCGTGGCGATTGGCAAATCATGCGCTGGCTCTTTCCTACCGTGCCTGATGGCGAGGGTCGAAAAGTGCGCAACGTGCTGCCACTCATTGCCCGTTGGAAGATCCTCGATAACCTGCGTCGCAGTGTCGTCGCGCCGTCGCTATTGCTGTGGCTCATCGCTTCGTGCGCGTTGTTCCCGGGCCGGCCGTGGCTGTGGGTCCTTTTTGTTTTTCTGGTCATCGCGTTTCCGGTCCACCTACACGTAACCACCGGTCTGTTGATGCACCCGCGCGGCATTCCCTGGACCAGTCATTTCTGGAGTGTCTGGGGCGATTTCCGCACCAACATAGCGCAAATAGCATTGTCGTTTGTTTTCCTGCCGCACCAGGCGTGGCTGATGTGCGACGCGATTATGCGCGCACTCTATCGACAGCTGATCTCCCGCAAGAAACTGCTCGAATGGGTGTCGGCGGCAGAAACTGAAACAAAAGCGCGAAACACGCTTGGGTCGTTCGTCAGTTTTATGTGGGCTGCACTCGTGCTGTCGCTTGCTGCACTCGGGCTCACGTTAACTTTCAGGCCGTCAGGTTTGCCGGTGATGGGCCCACTCGCTTTGATCTGGCTAATCTCGCCGTTGATCGCTTACTGGGTCAGCAGACCACGACCAGCCGAACGAAAACAGTTGAGCGCGGAAGACACGTCGTTCGCGCGCCTGCTCACACGGCGCACGTGGCGCTTCTTTGAAACCTTCGTCGGCGCTGAAGATAACTGGCTGCCGCCCGATAACTTCCAGGAAGATCCGGCGCCTGTCGTCGCGCATCGCACCTCTCCTACAAATATCGGTCTGTTGCTGCTGGCGACATCTGCAGCACGCGATCTCGGCTACGTTGGCGCACTCGAATTCGTCGAACGCGAAGAACTGACGTTTACGACGATGGGCAAGCTGGGCCGCCTGCACGGTCACTTCTTCAACTGGTACGACACCAAAACTCTCGCACCGCTACTGCCGCAATACATCTCGACAGTTGACAGCGGCAACCTCGCCGGACACCTACTCGCAGTAAAGCAAGCCTGCATCGAGTTTCCGGACAAGACTCTGTTTGACGAATTCGTAATCGTGGGTCTTAAGGACACGATCGACGAGATCGCCTCAGAAGCATTGACGCTCGGCAGCTTTCGACAACGTACCGAAGTCGTGACCGTGAGGCAGTTGCAGGACGAGATCGCCGCCTGCCGCCAGTTGCTCAAGGTCGAACCCGGCGAGAACCTCCAGCAGTGGATCGTGCTCCTTGACTCTCTCAGCCGTCGCGCTTCCGAGATCGAAGACATCGTAAACGCTTTGGCGCACGAGCACGGCGAGGGCAGCTTCAAAGAGCTGCGCTGGTGGGTCGGCGCGCTACAACACCAGGTCAGCTCACGTCGCCGAGATGCGGAAGCGCTTACAAACTGGGGCAGCTTACTGTCGTGGGTCGCAGCGGAGATCGGCGATGAAGATAAAGACTGGGCCTCGATCTTCAAACTACTCCAGCGTGTTCCGACACTCGCCGAGATCCCGCAACTCTGCGATCGAGCGTTGGTCCAACTCGCGGCGATGCAGGAGCACGTCGCGCCCGCTTTGGCGCAAACTGCGGCCAGACTCACGAAGGCACTCGAACAGTCAGCCGGCGCTTCGGCCGACACGCTCTCGCGTCTCAGCCGTCTGGCGCGACGTTGCGATCAAATCGTCGAGGAGATGGATTTCTCGTTTCTCTTCGACGTGGAGCGCAAGCTTTTCACGATCGGTTACAACGTCACCGCCTCGCGCGCAGACGACTCCTACTACGATCTGCTCGCTTCAGAAGCGCGGCTCGCGAGTTTCGTCGGTATTGCCAAAGGCGACGTGCCACAACAACACTGGTTCCGCATGGGCCGCGCGCTCACGAAAGTCGATGGTGGACGTGCGTTGATCTCATGGACCGGCACGATGTTCGAATACCTGATGCCGCTACTGGTGATGAAGAATTATCAGGCGACGTTGTTATCCGAGACTTATCGCACCGTTGTCGAACGGCAGATCGAATACGGCGAGGAGCGCGGCGTGCCCTGGGGCATCTCGGAGGCGGCTTACAACGTTCGCGATCTTCATCTCAACTACCAGTACGGACCATTCGGCGTTCCCGGTCTCGGTTTGAAGCGAGGCTTGATAGAGGATCTCGTCGTCGCGCCTTACGCAACGATGCTGGCGCTGAGTGTCGATCCGGCGGCGGCGATGAGCAATCTGCGACGACTGCAAAAGGAAGGCGCGTTTGGACCATACGGTTTCTACGAATCGATCGATTACACCGCTGAGCGCCTACCTGAAGGTCAGAAGTCAGTCCTGATTCGCGCCTTTATGACGCATCACCAGGGCATGAGCCTTGTTTCACTCGCAAACATTCTCCACGAAGATCTCGGGCCCAGATGTTTTCACTCTGATCCCGTCGTCCAGGCCACTGAATTGCTCTTGCAGGAGCGAATCCCCGTCGGCGTGCCCGCCGCCCATCCGCGCGCCGAAGAAGTCCTGACCGGACGCGTCACCGCGCAAACACTGCCGGGAATGATCACGCGCGTTTACGAGTCAGCAGATTTCTCGACGCCACGCACTCAATTACTTTCAAATGGCACCTATAACGTGATGATCACGACCGCCGGGTCGGGTTATTCACGTTGCGGAGGCAACGCCGTCACGCGCTGGCGTGAAGACGTGACACAAGACAACTGGGGCGCGTTTATCTACCTGCGCGACGTGCGCAGTGGCGCCGTCTGGTCCGCGGGGCAGCAACCGGTGCGGCGCCGGCCACAGTCGTATCACGTCGCGTTCTCCGAGGAGAAAGCCGATTTTCGCCGTATTGACTCCGGCATCGCCACGCGTATGGAAGTGGTCGTTTCAGCAGAGGACAACGCCGAAGTGCGTCGTATCTCAGTGACCAACCTCTCTTCGCGCACTCGCGAGATCGAGTTGACCAGTTACGCGGAAGTCGTGCTCAACACACCCGACGCTGACGCCGCACACCAGGCATTCAGCAATCTCTTCGTCGAGACGGAATTCTTCGCCGGTGAGAACGCCATCCTCGCGCACCGCCGGGTTCGTTCTTCCGAAGACAAACCAATCTGGGGCGTTCACGTCGTCGTTGCCGAAGGTGATTTGATGGGCGCGGTGCAATATGAAACCGATCGCGGCCGCTTCCTCGGGCGCGGGCGAACGCCGAGTAATCCGATTGCGGTGATGGAAGATCGCCCGCTGTCCAACACAACTGGCGCCGTGCTCGATCCGGTTTTCAGCCTGCGAAGACGCGTGAGAATTCCGCCCAACCAAACGGTCCGATTTGCGTTCAGCACGGCCGTGGCACATTCGCGCGAAGAAGCGATAGCGCTCGCTGACAAATATCACGATCCGAATATTTTCGAGCGCGAGCTGCGCCTGGCATGGACCAAAGCGCAAGTCGAGATGAGTCACCTCAAGATGGACGCTGAAGAGGCGCATCTCTTCCAACGTCTCGCGGCGCGCATCGTCTATTCCGATCCCTCATTACGCCCGCGACAGCACGTGCTTGCGCTGAACACCAAAGCACAATCGAGCCTGTGGACTTACGGCATCAGTGGCGATCTTCCGATCGTCGTCGTCAGGATCAGCAACGCCGACGATCTGCGAACGGTGCGGAAGCTAGTGCGCGGGCACGAGTACCTGCACTACAAAGGACTCAATATCGATCTCGCAATTCTGAACGATACACCAACCAGCTATCTTCAGTTGCTGCACCAGGAGCTGGAAACGATCGTGCGCACCAGCGGCCTGCAAGGGCTGCAGGACAAACCCGGCGGTGTTTACCTGCGACGGGCAGATCAGATGCCCGAAGCAGATCGCATTTTGCTACACGCCGTGGCCCGCGTTGTCATCGTTGCCGAGCGAGGCTCGTTCGAGGATCAGATCGAGCGACCGCGCGTCCAGGAACCTTTGCCACCTCCTCTTGTGCCACGGCTGCCTTCGCAAACGTATCCTGAGCTGACGGTGCCGCCGCCTGATCTGACTTTCTTCAACGGGCTGGGTGGTTTTCATCAGGGTGGCCGCGAGTACGTGACGTTGTTAGGCGCGGAACAGTGGACGCCGGCTCCCTGGTCCAACGTCATTGGCAATTCTGTTGATTTCGGATTTCAGATCACGGAAACGGGCGGCGGGTGTACGTGGTCGCTCAACAGCCGCGAGAACCGTATCACGCCGTGGTCCAACGATGCGGTCAGCGATCCGCCGGGCGAAGTGGTCTACCTGCGCGACGAAGACACCGGCACCGTCTGGTCCGTTACGCCTTTGCCGGTTCGCGAGCGAGAGCCGTACATCATCAGGCACGGCCAGGGCTACAGCGTTTTCGAACACACCAGCCACGGCATTTCCCAGGAGTTGCTCGTCTTTGCACCGCTCGATGCGCCGGTGAAGGTCTCGCTGCTGCGTTTGCGCAATCGCACGGGCCGGAAACGTCGACTGTCGGTGACCAACTACAACGAGCTGGTGCTCGGCGTTTCGCGATCGTCATCGGCGCCTTACATCATCACCGAGATCGATCAAGACGCGTCCACGATCTTTGCGAAGAACCCTTTCAATAACGAATTTGCCGAGCGCGTCGCTTTTGTTGCTTCAAGTGAAGGATTCTCCAGTGCGACGTGCGATCGCAAGGAGTTCATCGGTCGCAACAGCTCACTGGAAACGCCCGCCGCTCTCAGGCGTGCAGGACTGGCGGGACGCGATGGGGCGGGCTTGGATCCTTGCGCGGCGATTCAAACAACCATCGAGCTGGCGCCGAACGAAGCTCGTGAAGTTTTCTTCCTGCTGGGCGAGGAAGAGTCGAAGACTGCAGCGGAAGGTGTTATCACTAAGTTCAGGCAAGCGGGAACAGTCAACGCGGCGTTCGAAAAAGTGCTGACCCACTGGGACGAACTGCTCGGCACGATCGAAGTGCGAACGCCTGACACAGCGTTGGACACGATGCTCAATCGCTGGCTGCTGTACCAGACGCTTTCGTGTCGCGTCTGGGCGCGCACTGCGTTCTATCAATCCGGAGGCGCGTTTGGTTTCCGCGACCAATTGCAGGACGTGATGGCGTTGGTCTACAGCTGTCCTGCAATTGCGCGCAAACAGATCGTCCTGGCCGCTCGCCATCAGTTCAAGGAAGGTGACGTACAGCACTGGTGGCATCCGCCCAGTGATAGAGGTGTGCGCACGAAGATCTCCGACGACTTGCTGTGGCTGCCGTTTGTCAGCGCGTTCTACATCAACGTTACTGGCGATGCTTCGGTGCTGGAGGAGGTAGTTCCCTTTCTCGACCAGCCATTGCTTACACCCGATCAGCATGAGGTTTACACGCACCCTGCGGTGTCTGAAGAATCAGCCTCGATCTACGAACACTGCGCCCGAGCTATCGATCGTAGTTTGGCAGTCGGCAAACATGGTCTGCCGCTAATGGGAAGTGGCGATTGGAACGACGGCATGAATCGCATCGGGATCAAAGGCAAAGGCGAAAGTGTTTGGCTCGGTTGGTTTCTCTACACGACAATCGCTGCTTTTTTGCCGCACGTTGATTCGCGCAAACAGAAGATGCGCGGCAATCGCTATCGCAAGCACCTGGAAAACCTGCGGAAGTCGCTTGAAGAAAAGGCGTGGGATGGTGACTGGTATCGCCGTGCTTATTTCGATGACGGCACGCCGTTGGGGTCGGCGCGGAATGAAGAGTGTCGCATCGACTCGATCGCGCAGTCGTGGGCGGTAATTTCCGGTGCTTCGGATCCGTACCGGATGGGACGTGCTATGGCGGCTGTCGAAGAATACTTGATCAGGCGTGGTGATGGGCTGGTGATTTTATTCACGCCGCCGTTCGACAAGGGCACGCTCGATCCGGGTTATATAAAAGGATACGTTCCGGGCGTGCGGGAAAACGGCGGGCAGTATACGCACGCGGCGATCTGGACCATGATTGCGTACTCGATGCTGGGCGATGGCGAGCGGGCCGGCGAGCTCTTTGCGCTGCTCAACCCGATCAATCACTCTTCGACACGTGCGGGTCTGCACAAGTACAAAGTCGAGCCTTACGTTGCTGTAGGTGATGTTTATGCAGTGCCGCCGCATAACGGTCGTGGTGGCTGGACGTGGTACACGGGATCGGCAGGCTGGATGTATCGCGCCGGACTCGAATCAATACTTGGATTCAAACTGCAACACGAGCGGCTCGAGATCAATCCATCTGTGCCGCGCTGGTGGCGCGAGTTTGAGATCACTTACCGGCGCGGGCGCGCGGTGTACCGGATCAAGGTAGAAAATCCGCTTGGTGTCAGTCGGGGAGTAGTGAATGTTGAGCTCGATGGAGTGGCGCAGACGGGCGAGGCGATTACGTTAGTGGACGATGAGAAGACGCACAACGTTCGGATCGTAATGGGTGAGCCGGTTAAAAGCGAAGAATCTGTAGCACAGCAGGCTCAGGCCTAAGTTATGCTGCGGCCATGTCTGCTTCGCTGATATCGAAATTCGCTGAAACCTTCTGCACGTCGTCGTGGTCTTCGAGCGCTTCCATCAGCTTCAACATCTGGCGAGCGTCTGCGCCTTCGAGTCGCACGTAGTTCTGCGGCATCATCTCGACTTCCGCGACTTGAGGTTCGATGCCGGCTCCCTTCACTGCTGACAGCACAGCGTCGAACGCATCAGGCGAAGTGATGATCTCGAAATTGTCTTCGTCGTCGCGCAGGTCGTCGGCGCCCGCGTCGATCGCAAGTTCAAAAAGCTCTTCTTCGGATTTTGCGGACTTACCGACGACGATGTAACCCTTCTTTTCAAACATCCAACCCACTGAGCCACTCTCACCGAGGTTGCCACCGTTTTTCGAGAAGAGGTGGCGAATCTCCGCCACCGTGCGGTTGCGGTTGTCAGTCATCGACTGAATCAGCAACGCGACGCCGCCTGGCCCGTAACCTTCGTAAGTGATTTCCTCGTAGTTAACGCCCTCTTCTTCACCCGTGCCACGACGGATCGCGCGTTCGATCGTATCGTTGGGCATATTACCGCCCTTGGCATCGAGGATCGCCTTACGCAAACGCGCGTTGGCATCTGGATCACCGCCGCCGGAACGCGCCGCGACGGTGATCTCTTTAATAAACTTCGTAAACAGTTTGCCGCGCTTGGCATCGAGCGCGCCTTTCTTGTGCTTGATACTATGCCATTGCGAATGTCCGGCCAGTCGACG
>JAICQI010000527.1 GCA_025937955.1 Pyrinomonadaceae bacterium | reverse complement strand
TCTTCGACTTCGTACGCTGGGGTGGCCACGGAGGGCCACCCCTACAATTATTTCCCTTTGAACGCAGGTTTGCGCTTCTCGAGGAAGGCGCTTACGCCTTCATCCTTATCTTCCGTCGAGAAGCAGAGCGCAAAGAGATCAACTTCACGCCGCAAACCCTCGTCGAGATTTGAGCGCGACGCCAGCTTCACTGCTTCTTTCGCCAGTTGCAACGCGATGGGGCTCTTGTCGGCGATGCGGTTTGCGATCTCCATCGTCTTCGCTTCGAGCTGCGCTGCCGGCACAACGTGATTCACAAGGCCAATCGAGAACGCTGTAGCGGCGTCGAAAATCTCGCCGGTGAGGATCATCTCCATCGCTTTTCCTTCACCAACCAGGCGCGTCAGTCGCTGCGTCCCGCCACCACCGGGAATGATCCCGAGATTAATCTCAGGCTGACCAAACGACGCCGTCTCACTCGCGATACGAATGTCGCACGCCAACGCCAGTTCGCAACCACCACCGAGACAGTAGCCATTGATCATCGCAATCACCGGCTTCGGAAAACTGTCGATCGCAGTAAACAACGAGCGCCCCATCATCACGTCGCGCTGCGTGATCGAAGTGCGCCCGGCAAACTCCGCAATGTCCGCGCCCGCAATGAACGCTTTATCGCCGGCGCCGGTAAACACAACCACGCCAACCGAGTTGTCACCTCGAAGCTCTTCGAGCAGCGCCGCGCCTTCTTCGCGCGTTTTGATATTGAGTGCGTTTCGTTTGTCAGGACGATTGATGGTAATGATAGCGACGCGTCCGCGTCTTTCGAGCAACAAGGTCTCGTAAGTTTCCGGCATTTACAACTCCAGTATCTGTGATTTGTTTAAGCTTGCTCGGTGGGGGGAGCATCAGGATCGCTGGTCACCGGTTGCTCGTCGGCAACCCACGACACGAACAGCCGGAGCCAGTTTTCGGTGGGTTCGGCGATCTGCACTCCGACACGCGCGGTCCCGTAAATCGCCGGCGCAACGCGCACCACGAGCGCAGTCGCTTCTATCGGCGTGCCATCCGGACGGTGCGCGCGCAGGTAAAGTCGTTCACCGCGAGTCACCTTCTGATTCAAATGAAAGAGCGCGCCTGAAGTCGAAATGTCGTCAGTTTCAGTGGGCTCACTCCAGGCGGATCCGTCTTCCGCGCGACCGGAAACCACGATCGGCAGTCGTAATGACATCCGTAAAGCAAACCGTCTCTCTTCGTTGTTATAAGGCGTACTCATCGTTCAGCAACACCGCGGCTCCAGTCGTAAAACCCCTCGCCTGTTTTCTTTCCCAATTTCCCTTCACTCACCATCCGCCGCAGCACTTCAGGTGGTCTAAACGCTTCCGAGCCGAGCTCTCGATGAAGATATTCGGCAATGTTCAGCCGCACATCGAGACCGACCAGATCAGTTAACTTCAACGGTCCCATGGGGTGGTTATAGCCGAGCTCCATCGCCGTATCGATGTCCTGCGCGCTGGCTACTCCCTGTTCAAACATCCGCATCGCTTCGAGACCAAGCACCACTCCTAAACGACTCGAAGCAAAGCCGGGAACGTCTTTCACGACGATCGGCTCTTTGCGCATTTTATGGCCCACGCTCTTAACTGTCTGTACAGTTTCAGCGCTGGTCTTTTCTCCGACGACAATCTCAACCAGCCGCATGATGTGGACTGGGTTGAAAAAGTGCATACCGATAACAGCTTCGGGGCGTTTCGACGCGCCCGCTATCTCGGTAATGGACAACGACGAAGTATTGCTTGCGAAAATGAAAGGGTGGTCGGATGCGAATTCGAGTTGCCGGAGAACCTCTTTCTTCAGCTCGAGTTTCTCGGGCGTGGCCTCTACGATCAGATCTGCTGCGGCACACTCTTTCAGGTTCGTTGTTCCGTGAATCTGCTGCAAGGTGCGGTCGCGATCGTCTTCAGTCAACTTTGCGCGCTGAATTCCTTTGGCAAGGTTGGCCTCGATCGCTGCAACTCCCCTCGCAAGCGACTCGCGATCCACGTCGTTCAGCAGCACTTTAAATCCAGCCGCTGCCGCCACCTGGGCGATGCCGTGCCCCATCGTGCCGGCGCCGATCACGGCAATGGTTTCAATCGTTTGCGAACCGCTCCCTGGGCTACTCATCTTGCGCAGAACCGGGCTCACACACCAGAAGCCACACGGTTCGACTACCCCAATATCCGTAGTTATACTATACGCTCAACCGAAAAGGCTATAGTTCTGTCCCGAACATGCACGAGAAACGGACCTCAACTTAATGGCAAACGAAACAATTAAAAGAGATGTTGTCATCCTCGGCTCCGGGCCGGCCGGGCTTACGGCCGCCATTTACACCGCGCGCGCCAACCTGAAACCACTGCTCATCGATGCTCCAGCAGATGCGGAAAAACAGACCGCGCCCGGCGGCCAGTTGATGATCACGACCGACGTGGAAAACTATCCCGGGTTTGGCGAAGGCATCCAGGGACCGGAACTGATGCACGAGTTTCGGAAGCAGGCACAGCGGTTTGGAACAGAATTCATGGAGGCCTGGATCAGAGAGGTCGATCTGTCGGAACGCCCGTTTCAGCTCTACACCGACTCGGTAACGATCTCGACGGAGACTTTGATTATCGCCACCGGGGCCTCGGCGAAGTGGCTTGGGATTCCCGGCGAGGCAAAGGTGCCGGATGGTTTTGGTGGCAACGGTGTTTCGGCGTGTGCGACGTGTGATGGTCCGCTGCCCGCGTTTCGAAAGAAGGTTTTGGTGGTGGTTGGCGGTGGCGATACGGCCATGGAAGAGGCCACTTTTCTGACGCGCTACGCCGCGAAGGTTTACGTCGTTCATCGTCGCGACAAGCTGCGCGCGTCGAAGATCATGCAGGACAAGGCGTTCCAAAACGAGAAGATCGAGTTTATCTGGAACACAACGCTTGAGGAGATTCTCGGCACGCCGGAAGATGGCGTGACTGGCGTTCGTCTTCGCAATCTACAGACGGGTGAGGAGTCAGTCTTTGATTGCGCCGGCGTGTTTGTGGCCATCGGTCACAAGCCGAACACGGATTTGTTCAAGGGACAATTGGACATGGACGACGTCGGATATCTGAAGACGTCTGGTCACTCAACGGCGACGAACATTCCGGGCGTGTTTGCGTGCGGTGACGTGCAGGATTCGGTTTACAGGCAGGCCGTGACGGCGGCCGGAACCGGTTGCATGTCAGCGATCGACGCGGAACGTTATCTGGACCACCTGCCGGTTGCGATGCCGAGCGGCGATGAGGTCACGATCGAAGGCGAACACATCACGCCCGATCACAAAGCAATCATTACCCCTGACGGCCACATGATCCCGAACACAGATGAACGCGAATCTGTGTAAATCGATTTACACAGATCGGCGATATCTGCGGCTTATAACAAAACGATTGAGTCGTCTTTCTCGCGGCGCTGTGGAGTGAAGGGTGGCTGGTTTGGGCAGGGTTCGCAGTAGGCTCCGAGGCGTTCGCGGCGATCCTCACACGAGTTACATTTCAAAGCCAAACCGAGTTGCCGAAGTGATTCGAGTAGTGGCAAGAGCAACATGCCACGCTCCGTCAATGCGTATTCAATGTGCGGTGGGTTGCCTCCGAAGTCAGTCCTTTCGACCAACCCATCCTTTTCCATGTCGCGCAGTCGTCCCACCAACGTGCGGCTGCTGATCGGGAAAAGACCATTCAGCAGCTCCATCGTCCGCTTTGGACCAGCCAGCAACTCTCTCACGATCAGCATCGTCCACTTGTCACCGAGCATCTGCAACGCTCCGGTGATCGGGCAGCCATCGAGTTCACGTCGTTTCATCGCGTGTGGCTAAGGTCTCAGATTGATGTTGTAGGTTTTGATTTTCGAATTCAGTGTCGTGGCATTCATCCCGAGCAGGCGCGCAGCGCGTGATTGATGCCCGCCTGTCTGTTCCAAAGCTCGCCGGATCAGATCGATTTCAAACCGCCGCACCTCTTCGTAAAAGTTTATCCCGCGCCCGATGTCGCTGACGGCAGCGTTGCTGGCGCCGTCCTGGTGGCCCGAAACGACTGACTTTGGATCGCTGATCTCAGTGCGCAGGCATTCCTTCGTGATCTCGTCACCAGGCGCTATCACCACAGCTCTTTCGATCGTGTTCTCAAGCTCGCGAACGTTGCCGGGCCACGAGTACGCCTCGAGTAAAGCAAGCACATCCGGCGCCAGTTGCTCCGAAACGTTGCGCGCGTTCTCTTCGTTGTACTTCTGGATGAAGTGTTGGGCCAACGGCAAGATGTCTTCGATACGATCGCGCAACGGCGGTAACTCGATCGGCACCACCGCTAGCCGGTAATAAAGATCCTCGCGAAAGGTGCCTTGTCGTACCGCTTCTTTGAGATCGATGTTGGTGGCGGCGATGATGCGCACGTCGACTCGACGTGGCGCGGTGTCGCCGAGTGGAGTGAACTCGCGTTCCTGAATCACGCGCAAGAGTCGCACCTGTGTTTCAGGCGGAATGTCGCCGATCTCATCGAGAAAGATCGAGCCACCGTCGGCGACTTCAAACAGACCTTTCTTCGCGGCAACCGCACCCGTGAACGCACCGCGCGTGTGACCAAACAACTCCGACTCGAGCAGCTCCGAAGGAATATTCGAACTGTTGACCGTCACAAATGGGCGCCCAGCGCGCGTGCTCGCTTCGTGAATCGCTTTCGCGATCAACTCTTTGCCCGTGCCGCTCTCGCCCGTGATCAAGACCGTCGATCGCGCCGGC
>JAICQI010000614.1 GCA_025937955.1 Pyrinomonadaceae bacterium | reverse complement strand
TGGCCCTCCGTGGCCACCCCAGTGGTGTACATTTCAACACTGGGGTGGCCACGGAGGGCCACCCCTACAGCTTCGGCAAAAGTTATCAATATTGCCAGTTGACGTTGACGGACCCTGTGCCGCTGGTGGGGACGGTGTATGTGTGATTACTGCCGGCTTCCCACGTAACTGTGCCATTTGCTGCGATTTTTATGAACTTGAACTGGATTGTCTGCCCCGCCGGCACCGACGCAACGAGAAACCAGTTCGGATAATTCGGCGTCAGCATCGGCCCGATAGCCGCGTCCCAGGTTGTTGACCAGTTGCTGAGCTCAACTGTGTTCCCGGTCAGGAAGATATAGTCGCCGACCTGCGTCGGCGTGGCGTTGTTGACCGTGAAGGTGATCGGAATGAGTTTGGCGGTCAACACCGTGTACTGGATTCCGTTCGACACCTGACTGGTGGAATTGGTAACCGTGACAGTGTAATTGCCGTTCGTGACCGACGGCGTCGTCACCGTAATCTGCGTCGGCGTCCAGGAATTAACTGTCGCCGTTGTCGTCCCAAACTTAACCGTGCCCGTCGTCGAGCCGAAGTCCTTACCGGCTATGACAGTCTTCACGCCGGGCTGGCCGACTGTCGGTCCGATGGAACCGATCTGCGGTGTGGATGCGCCCTCCGTAAACTGCCAAACGGCAACCGTATGCGCCGGCAACGTGAACGTAGTAACGGGATTATTCCCGCCTGATCCGGTATTGACCGTGATCGACGATCCGCCCAACAACCCGGTCAGATAATCCGAATAACTACCAGTGGGAAGCGACGTGTTCAGTCCGCTGATGCTGTATCCCGTGGTCTCGTTCTTGTTGATCGCGATCAGCACGACGTTGCCGAAAAACCTTCGTTCGTAAATGTACACGTCGTTGTTGATCCAACGTTGGCCCATCGAACCGTACGCGATCGCGGGGTTGTTGCGACGCAGCGTCGAGAGTTTGTTGATGAGCTGATATGCGGTCGTGCTGGTGCTGAAGTTTGTCATCATCGGACGGTTGTAAGGATCCGTGCCGCCACTCGTATCGTTGTGCAGGTATTGTTCGGTGCCGTAGTAGATGCACGGAATGCCGCGACTCGTCAGCGTAAACGCAAGCGCTTCGTGAAGGCGGTTGTTGTTATTGTTGATGGAGAGAAAACGCGCCATGTCGTGATTGTCGATGAACGTGACGAGATCTTCCTTCCAGGTGAAGTTGCTTCCTTCCTGTGAGATGACTGAATCAATCTCTGAAAAATTGGCATTAGTCGAGCCGAACACATTTCGGATTGCGGTGTTCAAAGGAAAATCGAGCATCGAGATGCCGGTCTTGTTAGCGTACTTATAGGAGTCGCGATAGAGCGGATCGGAAGTACCGCTCTGGAACCACTCACCAAACAGGAAGCTATCGCCGTAGGTGTAGATCGAATTCGCTAGACTGTACTGCCAGCCCCAGTTCAGGTGTTTGATTGCGTCAATGCGAAAGCCGTCGACGCCGTGTTGCTGAAAGAGCTGTGCGGCCGCCTTTAGGTAGGCGTCCATGGTTGGGTGTTGCTGGTTGATGTCAGCGAGATCGAACAGCGTGAAATACTGTGCTTGATAGCGATCGTCCCAACCACTGCCGGAGATGTTGGCGTTGTGATGGAAGTAGCCGTTGCTGTCGCTGGTGAAGTTGCCGAGAAAGGTGCCGTTATCGTAAAGCGCGCCAAACTCGCCCGCGTTGTTTTGGGTTGAGTGGTTGGGCGCGAAGTCTACGATCACCTTGATGCCGTTTGCATGAGCGGCGGTGACCAGGTTGTCAAACTCGGTCCATGAATTACTTGAGTTGCCGAAGTGTTCTTCAATGCGTTTGAAGTCGCGTGCCTGGTAGCCGTGATACGAAGCCGTCGGATTGCCGCTACCGTCAGGAATATTCGTGTTGAGATTATCGACTGGCGGCGAAATCCAGATCGCGGTCACTCCCATGCCCGCCAGGTACGACATCTTCTGTTGAATACCGGCGAGATCTCCACCCCAGTACGCGCGCCAGTTTGTTTTAGTTGAATCGTACAGACCGGAGCTTTGCGACGGGTTGTTGTTTGAGCTGCTACCGTCGAAGAAGCGATCGGTGATGATTTGGTAGATGACCTCGCGCTTGAAGTCAGCGGCTGTCGTTGATCTTAGTGGCGCGAACAGGACAGAGAAGAGAAGCGCGACAATGGCAAGTCGCCGTGAGAGCTTTCGCATGAGAAATAAAAACCTCCTGGAGAGTCTTTATAACCCATTTTGGCCGCGGATGAACACAGATAAAATCCGGATTTTATCCGTGTCATCTGTGGCAAACTCCCTCTTGGCGCCTAATTTAGAGAGTCACTTTTTCGGTGTTGGCGCCGCAGATGATCACGCCAACACGTTCGCCTGGTGAGGGTTTGTATCTGCCGGAGAGAAGCGCGGCAAAGGCTGCGGCGCCACCGGGCTCGGCTGCGATGCGCACTGTATCCCACAAACGTCTTTGCGCATCCACGATCTCATCATCCGAAACAAGCAACGAACTCTGCACAAACTTCTGCGCGATCGGAAACATCTGTTGTCCAACCCGTCTGGGCGCGAGCGAATCTGCGGCGATGCCTCCTGCTGGTGAATCGACTGGTCTCCCCGCTTTCAGCGCGAGGTGCAGCGTCGGAGCTTCGGTTGGCTCAACCGCGATTATCTTGACGCGGTTCTGATACCAGGCTGCGACACCGCCGATCAGTCCACCACCGCCAACCGCGATAAGAAGTGAATCGAGCTCGGGATCTTGTTCCTCCAACTCCATTCCCAACGTTCCTGGTCCTACTAACGTTTCAGTTCCTTCGTACGCATGGATCGGTAACGCGCCCGACTGCGTGGTCCAAGTCTTGCTGGCCTCCAATGAGTCCGCATATCGATCTCCGGCGATCACTAACTCCGCACCACAGCTACGGATGCGATCGAGTTTGGCAGGTGAACATATCGACGGCACAAAGATCGTTGCAGGCTTGCCGACTTTCATCGCCGCAAAAGCGACTGCGGCGCCGTGGTTCCCGCCTGACGCCGCAACCACACCGACAGGCGGAACTGTTCGCGTCAACATGTTACTGAACGCGCCGCGTGCTTTGAACGATCCGGAATGTTGGAAGAGTTCGAGTTTGAAAACGATCTTGATCGAATCGAGCCCAAACTCCGTGCCGTCGACTTCCAAAAGTGGCGTACGGCGAATGTGTGGTCTAATTACACTCTCTGTCGCTTGAATTCGCTCTCGCGAAACATCAGTGGGTTCACTCATAAAATTGATCTAGTTAACCACGAAGAGCCCCGGCAGGAAAGCGGCGGCACTTTTGCCACGCCTGCTTCGCAGGCTCCTTAATCAACGGCTATTCCCAGACGATCCGCGCACTTGAAGAGCGACAGGCCAAGAATGCAAGCAACTACGAGATAGAAGTAGAACGTGAACGTCGCGTCGATAAAGTTACCGAGCAAGTTCCCCATGAATGGAACTGTCAATGGTGAGGTAACAACGGCAATTATCACTCCAATTACCAATGAAACGACCTGGACCACGATTACCATTGCGAATGCTTTGAAGTAAGTAAGTCCCATTCGACGAATCGTGTCCAGTCCCACAAGAGGATTAATTACCGAACCGAAACTTTGTGTATAGCCGGCGACCGTGAGTGCCATCGGGTAATAGAACACACCCCAGCCAGTAAACAGCAACAACAACAGAACTATAGACACTCCGGCGCCAAGATAGGGCAACAACTCCCTGAGAGCACCCGCGGGATCGTTCGCTTCGTCTGTGGACTGTTCGGCTTCGCGTGCGATCCCCGCACCGGGGCGTATCTCTTGAAGCTTCCTGTTTGCTTCTTCCAGTTTTTTCGGATCCGCATCGGGATCGGTGAGCACCGAAAGGTCCTCGTGCGAAGGGCCAGTCGACTCCGCAACGGAATCCCCGCCTCCTAAAGCCGATGGTTTCACACCACCACCGCCTAGAACACCAAACATCAATGCGATCACAAGAACGATTAATGGACCCCACGAAACAATCATGATTCCCAGTCCGAGAAAAATGGGAGATACGAAATCCTCCACAACGGAAAAGGCGCTGAAATCGGGCATTAAGCTGCGATTAAGTCTGCCCCATGCAACCTGGCTGATAAC
>JAICQI010000485.1 GCA_025937955.1 Pyrinomonadaceae bacterium | reverse complement strand
GTTTCCGCCGCACTCGGCCGCACGGGCGGCCACGGAGTGCCGCCCCTACAAACACTTCCAAGGAGCACAAATCAACTATGAAGCAGATTGGTCTGGCTCTGAGCCTCCTCATTTTCGTTAATTTCACGCAAGCACAAGTAGCTAAGACTGCGCCGCCCGCGAAATCCGCGGCCATGACCGAAGAGGAGCTCAAGGCGCGGGAGCGTCGCGTACGCGCACGCGCGCTGCTCGTGTCGCTCTCAACCGACGCCCGCCAGTTTCACGATCAAACGCTGCGCGCCCGGTCGCTCGCTCGCATTGCGGACGCGCTCTGGCGGGTCGATGCGGAGCAGGCTCGACTGTTGTTTCGCAAAGCATGGGACGCCGCGGAAGTTGCCGATCAGGAAAACGCTCGAAAACTCCAGGAAGAGATCAACCAACAAAAGCTTCGAACCGGTGGTGGTTACGCGACAAATCTGCCGCCTAATATCCGCCGTGAAGTGTTGAAGCTGGCAGCGCGTCACGATCGGGCTCTGGGTGAAGAGTTTCTCGACAAGTTAAAAACGCAAGCCGCGAATTCCGCGACAACTTCGAATCCGCCTACCGGTGATCTCAACGAAGCGTTGAGCCAGCGTGTCGGCGTCGCAAGAGAATTACTGCAAGCCGGTGAGACTGAGCGCGCGCTGCAATTTGCCGGACCAGCCCTCGCCACCGTCAACAGGCAAAGCATCGACTTTCTGGTTGAGCTCCGCGAGAAGGATGCGACCGCCGCCGACGCCGTTTACGCCGCGTTGCTGGCGAGCTCCGCTAACAATCCGCAAGCGGATGCAAATTCAGTCTCACTGCTTTCTTCGTACATTTTCACGCCGCATCTCTACATAACGTTTGTTGGTACCGGCGTGTCCTCGTCGCAGAGTTCTTCAACGATCACGCCCGCGGCCGTAGCGCCTGAATTGCGCAACGCGTTCTTTCAGACTGCTGCCGCTATCCTGTTGCGGCCGTTGCCTGCTCCCGGACAACCGGATCAAAGCACGGCTGGCCTGGATGGAAAGTACCTGGTGATAAAACGACTGCTGCCAATCTTCGAGCAATCCGCGTCGGCGGAAATGGTCGGGTCGCTTCGTGCGCATTTGAATGCGCTGAACTCAATGGCTTCCGACAATGCGCGCCGTCAGGACGATGACTGGATAAACAGAGGCATCAAACCGGAAAAACTGATTGAGGAACGAGAGCAGTCACTACTCAGTCGAATCGAGCGGGCGAAGACTTCAGAGGAGCGTGACAGGCTTTACATGGAGTTGGCCTTCCGGACGGCGGGCAAAGGCGACATGAGAGCGCGGGATTTTGCCAGTAAAGTTGAAGATCCTGAGCTACGCAAACAGGGGCAGGCTTATATCGACGCCTCGCTCACGGTGCATTTTGTAACCAAGAAGCTTCCTGACCAGGCGCTGGAGTTGGTCCAAAAGGGAGACTTAAGTCACGTTCAAAAAGCCTGGGTGCTGACCGAGTGCGCCAAGCTTCTCGTCAAGACCGATCGTCAGAAGGCGCTGGACGTAATCAGCGAAGCGACAGCCGAAGCGCAAAGGATCGAAGAGTTGGATCCTGCCCGGCCCCGTGCGTTGATCGCGGTGGCGAACGCGGTCAAAGTGGTCGAGCCGGAGCGTGTTTGGGACGCGACCTTTGACGCAGTGAAAGCGGCGAACTCCGCGGAAGGATTTACCGGCGAAGACGGCGAGCTGGTACTGAAGTTTCAGAGCAAAGGACAGTCGTCGGTTCACACCAATGACGTTGCCGACTTTGATCTCGATGGGATTTTTAGAGAGCTGGCGACGCGGGACTACGATCGAGCAGTGGAGCTGGCGAGAGGATTTCAGGCTGAAGGACCACGCGCCGTCGCGACGATCGCGATCGCACGCGCAATATTGGAGCCAAAGAAAAAATAGGTCCTATAGGAGTTATAGAACCTATTCCTAAGAGTAGATGTTCATCGGGCGCGTCAGCAGCGCCAGCGGATCGTCAACGTTCAGCGCTTCTCGCACGTAGAACGGCTCGCCTGCCGCCACTCCAATCAACGATCCGAAATATCTCATCCGGTATTCAATCTCCGGCAGGAAACCACGATCGCTGATCCGCGTCACCGGCTCCTTCGACTCCGCACGGTAAAACTGCGACCCATACGCGCGGATCGCGTTCATCTTCTCATCAACAAAATCAGACACGTCAACTACAAACGAAGGCACGATGCGTCGCGAAAAGAGCGAGTGCATGATGGCAGGCATCGGCACTGGTGATAGTCCCGCCTCCTCGTCATAGCGTCCCATCGTTGCGAGACGCGCCGCCTGCCTGACAATGATCGACGTATTTGCATGATCGGGATGGGGGTCGTCCTCGTGAGTGGTCAAGAGCACCTTAGGTTTATGCTTTCGCAGCACGCGCACAAGGGCGATACGCGCGACTTCGGTCGGCCAGACGTGTCCATCCGGTTGTTCGAGGTTCACGCGTAAATCGAGTTTCATGACACGCGCTGCGTCGAGCGCTTCACGCGCCCGAAGCTCCGGCGTTCCGCGTGTTCCCATTTCACCACGCGTCATGTCGCAGACGCCGGTGAGGTAACCAAGTGCTTTTAATTTGAGTAGTGTTCCCGCGACCGACAACTCCGCGTCGTCAGGATGAGAAAAAACCGCGAGCACATCGAGCTGGGTCTCTGCCGGACTCATGGCCGAAGTTTAGCTTAAAATACACACATGAAACTAACAATCCTTGGTTCGGGCACGTCAGTGCCGCACCCTAAGCGCGCGTCGCCCGCACACTGGCTCGAAACACCCAACGGCAAGATCCTGCTCGACATCAGCGCCGACGCTCCGCATCGCATGGCGCAGGAAGCACTCGACTGGACCAACCTCGACGCTATCTGGATCAGCCATTTTCATCTCGATCACATGGGCGGCCTGCCGACTTTCCTTTTCGGCACGAAGTGGGCGCCCCAAACACAAAGCCGCACGAAGCCTTTGAAAATCTTCGGACCCGAGGGCCTGCGCGAAATCGTCGAGACGATCAGCAATTCGAACAGTTACGGCTTGCTCGAACAACCATTCCAGATCAGGATCGTCGAGGTCGGAGCCAATGCGAACTTCGAGGTTGTGCGCGGCATCACTGCCACGACGTTGAAGACGCCACACACAAAAGAAAGCCTGGCGCTCGGTTTGAAAGACGAGGACTCGAAACTGTTTGTCTATACTTCTGACACCGGTTTTTCGGAAGATTTGGGACCGTTCGCAAAACACGCTGCTTTGTTGCTGATGGAATGTTCTTTCAGAAAAAACAAACCTGTTCAGAAACACCTCGAGCTGGCGGATGCAATGCGTTTGGCCCACGAGTGTGCTCCTGAAAAACTGGTGTTGACCCATCTTTATCCGGAATGGGACAACTTCGACCTCGCCGCCGAGGCCCGGCCGTTGTGGCCCGGCGAAACAGTGGAAGCGAAGGACGGCTTGCAACTCGAGATCTAAAGTACCTTACGGGAAGAGTACTGCGATGGCTAAAGTATTCCTGGTCCTATTCTTTTTGCTGTACCCACACACTAATGAGCCGCTGCTGGAAGAAGGAAAGAGCGCGACTGTCCGCAAGCAGACACCGCCGCCCAGCGAGATCAAAGTCATCTCGTACAACATTCGCTGGCGCAGCGGTGACGACTTAAAAGCAATCATCAAGTTGTTGAAGGACGATCCGGAGATCGGTGGCGCGGCGATTCTGTGTCTACAGGAAGTTGATCGGCGCAAAAAGCGCAGCCGCAATACCAACACGGCAAAACTGATCGCCCACGAACTGGGGATGCACTACGCGTGGGCGGCGCCGCCGGCACCGAAGCCGAAAGACGAAGAGGAAACCGGCGTCGCGATTTTGAGTATCTATCCGTTGTCGGAGGTACAAAGAATCGTATTACCGCACGAAGGTCCGGGTAACCGGCGTCGTGTCGCGCTCGGCGCCACGGTGGGGATCGACGATCGCAAGTGGCGGGTCTATTCAGCTCACTCGGAGACCAGGATCGCTGTAGATAAGAAGCTCGACCAGTTCAAAGCTGTGCTGGACGATCTCGCTAAGTTTCCGGCGGACATGCCGGCGATCGTTATGGGTGATCTGAATACGTGGGAACCAAGCGCGGATGGCAAGACGAGTAAGTTCTTTACGGCTGCGGGACTGAAGACGCCGTTTGGACCAGAAGCGACGTTCAGGCGCCGGGTTCTGTTGGTGCCGATTGAATTGAAGTTGGATTGGGTTTGGCTGCGCGGACTTGAAGCTACGAGTTTTGGGATCGATCGAAAGATCGAAATTTCTGATCATTGGCCCTTGTGGACCAACGTCAAGTTCAGGTAAAAATAAATCGAATGAAGTGTCGTAACTGCGAGAGGGTCGTGACCTGGACGCGCACCCGCTGTCCTGCTTGTCGAGTAAAAATGCCGATGTGGTTTGTGATCGCTGCCGTCGCAATTGTCGCCGGTCTCTTCGTCGCCTTCAAACTGGTCGAAGCAATTCTTTAAGCGCAGATGAACGCGGATAGACGCTGATCAGAATCTGCGTTCAGCTGCGGCTAAAAATCTCACCGGGCACGCACGACGATGCTGTTAACGTGCAGCGCATTGCCCGTCGCGCGTTGTAAATCCGCAATCGCCTTGTTCAGATCTGTTTGCGCTTTCAACTCCATCGCCCGTGCCTCGGTCAAGTTTGTCTGGCGTTCCAACACGAGAAACGTCGTTGACTGTCCCGCGTCCAACTTGCGTTGTTCACTCGCAAATTGCTGTTCGTTCGCCTCGCGTGTTGCGGTCGCCGCTCGCAAGCGCGCCTGGGCACTGCGCATCCCTTGCAACGCGTTTCGAACATCAACCTGAATGGTTTGCTCCAGTTGCTCCCGTTGCGTTCCGATTTTCTCGCCTTCAACCAGCGTACGTCCCAGCTCCGCTTCAGCCGTGCGATTGCGCAAAGGCAAACTGATCTGCACGCCGACCTTGAAATTGCCGTAACGATTCGCCAGCAGGTTCGATATCGATTGCCCATAGCCGCCGAGCAGTTCCGGAGCAAACGTTTGCGGCGGCACGAT
>JAICQI010000063.1 GCA_025937955.1 Pyrinomonadaceae bacterium | reverse complement strand
TACTTGAGGTAACAGCGCTTAAGCTCTCAATTTAGGCGAACGGTGGGCGAACGGAAATCCCCAAACGAAAGGAGTTAAAACTTGTTGACACATCGGGACTTTGACTACTAGACTCCTAACCTGCGGGCTACAAAGCCCTTGGCACCATGATTGACTTCTTGTCCCGCGGCACCCTCATCAAAAGTTAAAGATCCTCCGGTTTTCGAGCACATTTAAGGAAGGGTGTAGATGTCTGACTCTTCGGTTCTAAGCCCGGATGCCCCTGCCTCCGAGTCCAGTTCTCTCCAACTACCTATCGGTTCAATAGTTCGAGCTGTCTGCGAAGCCGCTACTGGCGGTCCGGATGTCCTCTATGAGGTGATGATTAAGATGAGCCTGATGGTTGAGGCGACAGCGCCGACCTACGGGCTATCGATCTGGGCCACATCAGATTCAGGTAAACCAACGCTGCGCTGGGCCGAAGGACTCGAGGAACAGGAGATCGCGATTGGCGAAGTCGCGGTGGGCGAAATCTTTTCGTGCAAGGGTCGACCGCAACCCGCGAAAGAGGGGGACCAGGCAATCTGCCTTTTGCTGGCGTTACCGTCTGCGACCCGTGAAGGCGCGGCGCTTTACGGCCGCTGTGTCAGGCCTCTAACTGTTCAGCAGGCAAAGGAACTCAACGCGCTCAGCGACGTCGCGCACCTGGCCCATTCGCACCAGTCGTCCAACGTTGTCGCCAGCGGAAGCAGGCCCGCGACAGTGACTTCGGCAAGTTCACTGCCGGGAATGGTGTTCAGCAGTCGCGCGATGGTTGACGTGGCGAAAAACGTCGAGCGCATCAAGGATTCCCATTCGACTATCCTCGTCACCGGTGAATCCGGGACAGGCAAGGAATTGATTGCGCGTGCGATTCACCGGCTCAGCCGGCGATCGGAAAGTGAGTTTATTCCATTTAACTGCTCCGCGGTTCCTGCTGAACTGATCGAAAGCATGTTGTTTGGACACCGGCGCGGAACGTTTACAGGTGCAATGTCGGACCAGGCGGGCTTGATCCGTTCGGCTGAGAATGGAACGTTGTTTCTCGATGAGATAGGCGACCTTCCGCTTCCGCTACAGCCAAAGTTGCTCAGGTTCCTGCAGGAAGGTGAGATTCACACGCTTGGGGAGCGTGCGCCGCGCAAAGTGAACGTGCGCGTGATCGCCGCGACGCACAAGGATCTCGAAGCGCTCGTCAGGGAAAAGCTCTTTCGTGAAGACCTTTATTACAGAATCGCAACGCTGACTTTGAAAGTACCGCCTTTACGAGAGCGCCGCGAAGATATCTCGGCGTTGATTTCGCATTTTGTCAGTCACTATGCGCGGAAGAACGAGCGTGCGATTTCTGGAATTACGGCGGAGGCGATCCAGATTCTCGAGACATACTATTGGCCCGGGAATATTCGCGAGCTCGGGGCGGAGATTGAGCGGTTGGTGCTTTACGCGGAGGACGATGGTTACATTCGACCGGAGAACATCAGCCAGAGGATTCATCCGCAGGGAAGTCCGAGCCCGGCAACAGCCGAAAGGCTGGATGATTTGCTCGAGAGTTATGAGCGACGCGTGATCACCGAGACGTTGAAGCGTCACGATTGCAACGTCGCCAAGGCGAGCGAAGCGCTCGGGTTGGGCTCCAGGCAAACGCTCTATAAGAAGTTAAAGCGCCTCGCAATCGACATCGGCGACTTTCTCCAGGAAGACACCGAGCCGGGCATGCAATACCGCGCTTAACCCCAGTCATAATTAGCCGCAGATAAACGCGTATGACGCAGATCAGATTTCGGATCTGCGTCATCCGCGTTTATCTGCGGCTTAAATTTTTGTCGCATTGCCGGCGATGGGCCAACCGAGGTTGTCAACTGTGGGCGACAACCGGCGATCCGTAAGCAAGACATGGACTTCCAGCGCCGACAACCCTCAATCTCATGCGGTTGGACCATCCAGGCTTGTCAACCGCAGGCTACAAATCACCACCACTATCCCCCAAAAACCGCAGTTGGACCACTGGCACACCGGTTGTAAACGTGATGCTCGTCGCGAAGCAACAATGCATCGCATCAAGGTCGAGCAGACAAACCTAATGAAGGCTAACACCAAAAAGAACCTGACATCGGCGGTAATGCTCGTAGTTCTTTCCCCGTTCCTGGCGCTGGCAATTCTCGTCAGCATCAAGACTCTGGGAATCCGGAACAACGAGGCCCTGCTGCTGGTGCTCACTTTGTTAAGTGCTGTTCTAAGTGGAATCAATGGCTTTGGCCGCCGCACGGCTACAGCGGTTCAACTTTCTCCAGTTAAGACAAAGTCCGGTGCCGACCCTTCCACGGTTAGCGTCATGTTTGCCGGCTTATCCAAGTAACAACGCCTAACCGAATCTAAAAGGAGCAACAAAATGATTAAGAGATTTTTGAATGACGAGACTGGTCTTGAACTTTCAGAGTACGCAGTTGCCGCAGCGCTCGTAGCGTTGGCTTGTGTGCTGGCCTTCCGTACGTTGGGTGGAAACATTGCGCTCAAGATCAACGAGCTCGCCGAAACCATCATTGGTGGTTAATAAAATTGAAGCTATCCGGCAGCAGCGATACCGCTGCTGCCGGGTGGACTCAAAGAGTGAATTGCCATTGCCGGGTGGCGCGCCTTGTGAAGTTTGAGAACTACACGAGCGCGCCTCCACTTTTCCCCTATCCAGGATCCGTTTTTACCCAAAGATGCTCAGCCCTACCGCAATTATTGTTGAACTCTTTTTGATCCCGCTCGCCGTGCTGATCATTTATCACGACGTGCGCTATCGCCGCATTCCTAATCCTTTCGTACTCGCCACTCTGATCACTGGATTGACTTTCAACTTCGCAGTAGCAGGCTGGCGAGGTGTTTTAACCAGCATCGGCGGGTGCGTGCTGGCTTTTGTCTTAATGTTCATGCTGCACGTCTTCGGAGCAATGGGCGCGGGCGACGTCAAACTCTTTGCCGCTATCGGCTCAGTACTGGGCGCCCACCTTGTTCTGCCAACTTTTGTAGTAGTCGTTCTAACCGGCGGTTTGCTTGGTCTGGTTATCGTTCTGCGATCGGGAGCCTTCAAAACCACTTGTCTGCGCGTGCTGCAGATCTTTGTTGGCTTGTTGCCAGGCTGGCAGATGCCCAAGTTCAGTGTCCCCACTGATCGACGCCTCACTATTCCTTACGGTGCAGCAATCACAATCGGCGCCATTATCGCGACCGCGATCTTTCACCCTTAACAGCGGCAAGTAGCGCTATCAACCAGGCCCGGCCTGGCGAGAACGGAGAGTTGATTCCATGCGAAACAAACGTTTCTTTATAGTTTTGGTAGGGGCGCTGATTTTTGGAGTGCTCGCTGCCGTATCAGTCAGCAGATACCTGTCGAGCGCACAGGCTTACAGCAAGAATCTGAGTAAGGTAACCGTGGCGAAAGTCACGATACCGCTCGGGAGCAAGATCATTCCCGAGCAGCTCATGGTGGTTCAGTTTCCCAAGGAATCAACACCCGACGGAGCGTTTGACACACCTGAAAAGCTGGCCGGCCGCGTGGCAGTCGTAAACATCGCTGCTAAGGAACCAATCACTGAAACGAAACTGGCAGCGGAAGGAACCGCAGCCGGTCTGTCGGCAGTGATTCCGGAAGGCTATCGCGCCATGACCGTTAAGGTCGACGATGCCGCCGGCATCTCCGGATTCATCATGCCCGGTTCTTTGGTTGACGTAGTTGTCACCATCGACCCGCGCGAAGGCGCAGGCCGACAGGATCCGATTTCCAAGATCGTCCTTCAGAACATAAAGGTCCTGGCCAACGGTCAAAACATCGACAAACCTGAAAACGAACGCGAAGCCAATAGCGTCAAGGCCGTCACCCTCCAGGTTACTCCCGAACAAGCTGAGAAACTCGCACTCGCCGCTACGGAAGGCAAGTTGCAGCTCGTCATGCGTAACCAGATCGACCAGGGCGACGAACAAACTCCAGGCGTCAACAAGCGCAACCTGTTGACGGGCGACACAGTCATGCCGATGCCCGAGCCGGGTGCACTGAAGAGTGAACAGCCCAAGTCGGAATCGAGACCGGTGCGCAGATCAGCACCAGCGCCGAAGCCAGTGCAAGCAGCCCCAGCTCCTCAACCCACTCCGCGTGCGCAAGTGGAAATGATCGAAGGCGCCAAGAAACGCAATGTCGAGTTTCCATAGAGATTACTCACTTAACTGAACTACTGAAGTTGATCGCATTGACGATCGCTTGAAGCAAAGGAGCATAAGATCATGCAGAGCCGTTCCCCAATTCCACGCCGAGTGAGTTTATTGCTGGCGTCCCTGATTACTATCGTTGCAACTTCCATCGCGCACGCCCAGGAAAACTCCTACAAGGCGTCGTTCAGTCAGAACAAAGAGGCCATTGCCGTCAACGTTCTGGTGGGACAGTCGCGCGTGATCAATTTCGATCGCCCAGTGGGCCGCTTCTCGGTTTCGAATCCTGAAATCGCCGAAGCAGTGCTCGTCACGCCCGACCAGGTGCTCGTGAATGGCAAAACTTCCGGTCAGGTTAACTTCATCGCCTGGGAGCAGACCGGCGGCCAGTTTTTGGTGTTTGACGTTTACGTCCGCGCCAATCTCTCGCTGATCGACTCTCAGATTCGCGCGCTGTTTCCGAAGGACGACATTCGGCTCAGCCAGGCGGCTGGATCAGTTGTGATCTCCGGCAGCGTGTCGAATGCAGCTACATCAGCGCAGGTACAGAGCGTTGTCGAAGCGGCGAACTTCAAAGTCGTGAACATGCTGACCTCGCCGGTATCGGGCGCGTCGCAGGTTCAACTCGAAGTGCGTGTAGCCGAAGTAAATCGCAACAAGCTGCGTGACTACGGCACGTCGTTCCTCGCGAACCCGCAGGGAGGCACGACCGGTTATGTCAACAGTGGCGGTGGTCCGACGTCGGTTAGCGAGGCAGCCATCAGCCAGACTGCGGCCGCTCTCACAGGAATTATCCAACCGGCGCTCAACCTGTTCATTTTCAATCGACAAATCGGCACGGCGGCGATGCTCAAGGTGTTGCGCCAGGAAGGTGCCTTCCGTGAGTTGGCCGAACCAAACCTGATCGCGATGAATGGCCAGCAGGCGAGCTTCCTCGCCGGTGGTGAGTTCCCGGTACCGGTGCTTCAGACCGGCAACGGTAACAACGGCATCACGATCGTTTGGAAAGAGTATGGCATCCGCCTGAACTTCAAACCGACGATCATCGACGAAGATCACATCCGTCTCGAACTCGAACCGGAAGTTTCCACCATCGACTTCGCCAACGGCGTTCGCTTTAACGGTTTCGTCGTGCCGGCATTACGGACTCGCCGCGCCAAGACCGGCGTCGAGTTGCGCGATGGTCAGTCGTTCGCACTCGCCGGTTTGCTTGATAACACCGAAACCAAGACTCTGTCGCGTATTCCGATCGTTAGCGACATTCCAGTCATAGGCAATCTCTTCAAATCGAAATCATTCGAGAAGAAAGAGACCGAGCTGATGTTCTTCGTGACCGCGCATATGGTCAAGCCAGTCAACAGTGACGACCTGCCGACCATGCGTGGCATGGATGGTCTGAAGAATGGTTCACCTTTAGGTATCGAACAGAAGGGTGAAGGCATCCAGGGCCAGAGCGGTTACAAAGTCTCCGGACAGAACGAACAAACACCAGCAGCAGCGCCGGCGAAGGTCGAGGAGCCCAAAACCAAGACCACGACCGACACTGCTACGCAAGGCAACGGTACCGTTGGTAGCGTGCGCAACACTAATCCTGCCCTGCCAGTCGCTAAAGCAGTAACGATGGATTCGAATCCGAGTTCTGTCAGGCCCTGGTAATTAGCAACTCTCTTTTCTCGAGCCGATCATTCGAAACAAAGAGGGGGAGACATGAAGCACAGATCAGTAGAACAAAAGGGATCAAGGAAACAGGAACGAGGTTCCATCCTGGCCACTTCAGCAATCGGAATGCTGGCCATCCTGCTGGCAGTTGGATTGGGAGTCGACATCAGCAGGTTCTATCTGGTTAAAGCGGAGCTTCAGAACGGAGCTGATGCAGCAGCGCTTGCTGCTGTATCAGTTCTTAATGGGGCTCCAACTGGTATTGACAAGGCAGTTCAGGAAGCGACCGTCAACACGATTAATAAGTACGATTTCAACAACACCGGGATCGTGATCACCAACGTAGAGTTCTCGGCCAGTTTAAATGGTGGATACATGCCGGCTGTGGCTGCCAGAGCAACGGGCACGGCCCCTAACATCCGCTTCGTGCGGGTCACTACTGAACCATCGCCGGTCGCCGTTTCATTCGCGGCAGCAGTGCTGGGTAAGAGTAAGGATTTGGCCGCGACCGCAACCGCAGGTTATTCAGTCGGGCTAACTGACATCTGCAATTTCCTTCCCGTAATGGTGATCGATTACGGCACTCCGATCGTTCCCAAGGAGACTTATACCTTCCGTGCGGAAGGAGGTTCTTTTGTCTCGCCGGGCAACTACCAGATTCTCGCGATCGCCGGATCCGGCGGAGCGGATGCACGCGTGGGCCTCGGTGCCGGCGTTGATGCCTGCGCCGGACCGGGAGCTGAATATGCAATCGATACCAAGCCTGGCGTGACCGCCGGTGCTGTCCGGGCGGGAGTCAACACCCGGTTCGACGATTATTCAACATCGCAAGTGAATCCACAGGAGCACCCGCCTGATCTCAACATCAAGGAGGGCATCACCTACGATGATTACAAAGCTGCAGCGCCTGGTACTACGAATTTTAAGGAACCTACACATACGGGAATGGACAGACGGCGCGTGGTCTATATCCCAATCGTAAAAGAATCAGAATTCGATCCAGGCAGGAACGTCGTCAGGTTCGATCGCATTGGTCAATTCTTCCTTCGAAACAAAGTGGGTAACGGTAGCGGTGGCGACCTCGTCGCCGAATACATTGACGATCCCGTGATCGGCATCGGGACTGTCGGTACCGGTGGCGGAGGAAGTCCCTTAATGGTCACTCCTGTTTTATACAAATAGGAGGCAATCGAGATGCATCATCGAGTACGCAAAATTCGAAATGCTCGACGTTGGCAACGACTCAACGTGTTGAATCGCTTTCGCCGTGACGAACAAGGCGTTCAACTGGTTGAGATCGCTATCGTCATACCGGTCCTGTTGATGTTGTTTGCTGCGGTGGGGGAGTTTGGCCGTTACTTTTACGAGTACACGACCCTCGCAAAAGCTGCTCGTGTAGGCGGCAGATTTATGGCCGCAAAACCGATTAGCAGTCCCACGAAGGATTGGCAGGCGGCAGCCAAGAAGTTGGTGGTTTATGGCAACACTGCCGGCACTGGTTCACCAGTGTTGCCTGGCCTGTCAACCGCTAACGTCGACCTCGTTTTTGAAGGTGGCACTTATGAGGACGGCATCGGCGTACCAGGAACCGTAACCGTCAAGATCATCAACTACAAGCATGACCCGATTTTCGATTTGGGAAAACTGACCAAGGTCGCAGGCTTGTCGCTCAACGTGGACGTTAAGCCGAGCATAACCATGCGCTACATGCTTAATTCGTCGGTTTAAGAGGCAAACCATGCTTCGCATCAAGAACTTCAAACAAGACGAGAAAGGTTCGACTCTGGTTGAGTACGCCATCGGCGCAACCGTCTTCATCATGGCGGTATTTGCTGTGTTGGAGTTTGGTCGCGCCCTCTGGGCGCACAACGCACTCACCGACGCTGCACGACGCGGCGCACGTTATGCGGTGCTTCATCAGCCCAATAGTGGTGAAGATGCCAACATCAAGAACCTGGTCGTTTACGGAAATGTCGATGGTGGTACGCAACCGCTGTTGCCGGGGTTGTCAACTGCCAACGTTACAGTGAGTCGCACCAGCGACTTTTCGGTCAACTCGGGCACAGCCACGGTCAGCATCACTGGTTATGAATTTCAGTTTGTACTGCCGATGCTGCCGAAGAAGATTGCCATGCCGAGTTATTCAACCACACTAACAGGGGAATCAGCCGGGTTGATTCCCTAAACCCCTGAACCTCATCCGAGCTCTCAAGAGCTGGTCCAAAAATCATGACTGAACCAATCACATGTGTCGTTCTAAGCACCGGACTCGAAAACTTCAAAGACATTCGCCGGGCCCTGACCGCCGAAGACCGCGTGAAACTGCTTGCAGGCGGCAACGACGCTGAGCAGCTCTATGAAGAAATTGTTCGTTTGAAGCCTGACGCCGCGATCATCGCGCTTGGTCCAAACGCCGAAACCGCCGTCAGGTTCATTGAAAAGTTAAATGCCGAATGTCCAAGAACCGCCCTTATTTCAGCCGCCCAGGACGCATCACCTGATCTGATTCTGAAAAGCCTGCGCGCCGGCGCGCGCGAGTTCCTGCGCATTCCCATTAGCGCGGAAGAGTTGCGCACGGTGCTGACTCGCGTTTCAGAGTTGGCGACCAAACAACAGGTCGAGCCGCCCAAAAAGAAAGGCCGCATGGTCGCCGTTTTCTCCAGTAAAGGCGGATGCGGCACGTCGTTCATCGCTACCAACCTTGCGGCAGCGACAGCTTCCAAAACCGTGCTCGTCGATCTCAATCTTCAGGCTGGTGACCTGCCGCTGTTTCTGGGACTGGAAGCCAAGTATTCGATCGCCGACATGGTCGAGAAACGCCAGCGACTCGACGAAGCACTCATCAACAGTCTCGTAACTCCGCACACCACAAACTTATCGCTACTGGCAGCTCCCCGCGAAGCGGACCATGCCGACGAGATCGAACCGCAACACATTTACGAAGTGCTACAGAAACTTCGCGAGCATTACGACTACGTCGTGCTCGATCCGCAGCACACGTTCGACTCGATCACGCTTGCAGCTCTCGATCAATCGGACGAAATCGTCCTTGTGGTGACACTCGACATTCCCGCGATCCGCAGCACGCAAAGAGCGCTCGAGATTTTCGACCGGCTCGGATACCCGCGTAAGAAAGTAAAAATCATCGTCAATCGCTGGAGCAAGCAGATCGATCTCGACCTCAGGCAAGTCGAAAAGTTTCTCGGTGAACCGGTAGTTGGTTTTGTGCCGAGTGACTATCAAACAGCGGTCGGTTCAATCAATCTCGGCACGCCGCTCGTGCAAGCCGAGCCCACTTCAAAGATCGCGCTGGAGATTCGTCGCATCGCGCAGCAGATGTCGTTAGGTGTTGCTCCGATTGACGAGTCGCAGCAACGCCGTCCGTTCTGGGCCTCGTTACTCAAGAAGCAATCGGCCCAACCGAATTTCAATCTTCCCCAAATGGAAAAGGTCTAACGCATGGCACTACGTGAAAGATTAATTGGCAACAACGGCGCCCCCGGAAACGTAGGCGACGGAACTGGTCAACACTCGTTCCAGGAAATGAAGTCGCGTCTGCACCGGACGCTAATCAACCGGATGGATTTGACCAAGCTGTCGACTCTTACTCCGGACCAGGTCCATGCGGAAGTTTCGCGTTTGGCCGAGGCCGTGCTTGCTCAGGAAGCGATGCCCTTGTCGGTGTCCGAGCGCGATCGACTCGTCAACGACGTTCAGCATGAGCTTTTCGGACTTGGACCACTCGAGCCACTGCTGAAAGATCCCACGATCTCCGACATTCTCGTTAACTCGCACGACACGATCTATATCGAGCGACGCGGCAAGATCGAAGCGACTAACGTGAGGTTCAAAGACGACGAACACTTGATGCGCGTGATCGAGCGCATCGTATCGTCAGTCGGCCGCCGCATCGATGAGTCTTCGCCGATGGTTGACGCACGTCTGCAGGACGGTTCACGCGTCAACGCGATCATCCCGCCGCTTTCGATCGATGGTCCGGTGTTGTCGATTCGTCGTTTTGGTTCCGATCCGCTGAAAATGTCTATGCTGGTCGAGTACAAAGCGCTCACCAAGGATATCGCCGACATGTTGCAGATGGTCGTTCACGCACGCCTGAACGTCCTGATATCGGGTGGTACCGGCGCCGGTAAAACGACCTTGCTGAACGCGCTTTCGGCATACATTCCCGAAAACGAACGTATCGTCACTATCGAAGACTCAGCGGAACTCCAGCTCCAGCAGCCGCACGTCGTCAGACTCGAAACACGACCGCCCAACATCGAAGGTCGTGGTGAAGTAACGCAGCGAGATCTGGTGCGCAACGCGCTTCGTATGCGTCCCGATCGCATCGTGATCGGCGAGGTCCGCGGTGGTGAAGCGATCGACATGCTTCAGGCCATGAACACTGGTCACGACGGCAGTTTGACCACCGTTCACGCCAACACTCCACGCGACGCTCTGGCACGACTCGAGACGATGATCCAGATGACCGGCATGCGGTTGTCGGATCGTGCCATGCGCCAACAGGTCGCGTCGGCGCTCAACCTGGTAGTGCAGGTCGCGCGCATGTCTGACGGTTCGCGTCGAGTGACGTCCATTTCTGAAATCACCGGCATGGAAGGCGAGACGATTACCATGCAGGAGATCTTCCTGTACGAGAGGACGGGAGTTGATTCACAGGGTCAGGTGCTTGGACGTTTCCGTCCAACCGGTATTCGCCCACGGTTCACCGAACGGTTGAAGGCATGCGGTCTACAGTTGCCGCGCGTCTTTTTCGAGGAGATGTAACTCACAATGATTGTATCTTTTCTCGTATTTGTGTTTGCGCTGTTCCTGGTCCTGGGCGCTTATCTGCTGGCTACGCACGGGTCAGACAAGAAGCGTGCGCGGCTGCAAAAACGGCTGTCGGAGGCGCTGCTTCATTCGGCTCACACCGAGGATATCGACGTGGTACTCGCTCGCAACGAGTTGATGAGCGAGATCCCGTGGGTGAATCGGACGATGATCAACATTCAGGCGACTTTCCACCTGAAGCGAATGTTGGACCAGGCCGACCTACACATCACGCCCTCGCGAGTACTGATGTTTTCGTTCATGGCGGGCATCCTTGGCGGGTTGGCTGCATCAGTCTTAACAGTTTTCATTCCGCTGATGATCCTCGCCGGTGTTGTGTGTGCGGCTTTGCCGCTGGCGCACGTTTGGTGGAAGCGCAAGAAACGTTTCGATGCTTTTCTGGAACAACTGCCCGACGCACTCGACCTGGTCAGCAGGGCGCTGAGCGCGGGCCATGCGTTCTCTGAGGCGCTGCACATGGTTTCGGAAGAGATGCCGGAGCCGATCGCCACCGAGTTTCGCAAAGCTTACGAAGAACAAAACCTTGGTCTATCAGTGAAGCTCGCGCTCGAGAACCTGACGCAGAGAATGCCGTTGCTCGATCTCAAGATGTGTGTAACTGCGGTTCTGATTCAGCGTGAGACGGGCGGTAATCTCGCCGAGATCCTCGAGAAAGTTGCTTACACCATTCGCGAGCGATTCCGGATCCTTGGTGATCTGAAAACGCTGACGACCAGTTCCCGATTGTCGGCCTGGCTGCTATGCGCGTTGCCGATCTTCGTCGCGTTGGCAGTTACAGTGCTGAATCCTGAGTACATGAGCGTGTTGTGGAAGGATCCACGCGGTCACTATCTGATCGCGGCGGCCCTCTTCATGCAGATCACGGGTATGTTGATTGTGAGAAAGATCTTGAAGATACAGATCTAATGGCTTTGTACTTTGGTCTTTGGTCTTTGTGCCTTTGAACCAAGTCCAAGACCAAAGACCAAAGACCCAAGACCCAAGACCCAAGAACGCAAACCATGATAATCATAGTCGCCCTTTCAACTTTCGTCTGTATCTCACTCGCATTGCTGGGTGTTTACTGGTTGCTCTACAAACCGCAGAGTGCTGCCACGGAAAGACTGCGCCGCATGGGTGGTGGAACTGAAGGCGGCAATGCCTCAGGCCTGCATTCGGTAACTATACCCGATGACAATCCCGCGGCGGAGCTGGCGCAAAGGCTCGCAGAGCCCTTGAACAAGCTGCTGCCACCATCCGCGACTGAAGCCAAAAAGATACAAAAGAAACTGATGCACGCCGGCTTTCGTTCCGCGGAATCCGTCATCATTTATCGCGGGATTCAGCTGGCCTCGATGGCCGGATTCCCGTTGCTGGTTGCGGGTGTGTGCGCCTTGACCGCGCGACCGCTGGATAGCGCGCTGCTCTATATCATCGCCGCTTTTATCGTGGGCTTCATGCTGCCACGCTTCTTTTTGAACCGTACTATCCGGAAACGCCAGCGACTTATTCGCTGGGGCCTCGCTGATGCGCTCGACCTGATGGTTGTTTCCGTCGAGGCAGGTTTGGGTTTGAACGCGGCAATGGTGAAAGTCGCCACGGAATTGAGAGAAGTACACTATCACGTTGCAACTGAATTCGAGCTCGCCAATCTGGAAATCCGAGTCGGACGCGACCGTGACGAAGCGTTGCGCAATCTGTCAGAGCGCACGGGTGTCGACGACATGAAGAGTTTCATCGCGATGCTGATTCAGACTGATAAGTTTGGTACATCGATCGCAAAAGGACTGCGCACGTTCTCAGATGGACTGCGCACGAAACGTCGCCAGCGAGCCGAACAGGAAGCGCAGAAAGCTGCAGTCAAACTGTTGTTCCCGCTGGCTTGTTTTCTATTCCCGACGCTGTTTATCGCAATCCTTGGCCCTGCTTTCCTTAACCTCGCTGACGTTCTCGACATGATGTAGAGGAGTGGACCAGTGAACAAACGTAGAATCTTAGCTGTTCTAATCGCTTTTGTGTTGACCATTGCCGCAACTGCGATGTGGAGTGCTTCCACGATCCAGCGCGAGGGAGACCCGGATGAAATCGTGCTTGAAGATTCGGGTTCTGAGGCAGGCAGCGTCGATCAGCCGAAGAAAAAGGGTGGAAACAAAGTAGTAAAGGTGCTGGCGGCACCGTTCAAGGCTTTCGGAAGACTGTTTGGCGGTGGTGACGATAAAAACAAGATCCATCGCATGACCGAGAAGGATGCTGAGCGCTTTGAGAGCGTCGCTGTGACCAGGATCGAAGATGCGCGTAACCAGTCAGTGAAGAAAGACACTTCGTCTGCTTCAGCGCGTGAGCATATGGAAGTCGGGCGCGAGTATCTGGTCGAAGGTCGTTATAGCGAAGCGATTTCAGAGCTGTCGCTGGCTGTTTCGCTCGATGCGAAGCTGACGGAAGCTCACAACCTGCTGGGCGTCGCGTACGACAAGAAGGGCTTTGGCGATCGCGCCAAGGATTCGTTCCAGCGCGCCGTGAAGCTCGAGGAAGATGCTGACACACTGAACAATCTTGGTTTCTCGCTGTATCAGAGTGGTAACTATCGCGCCGCCGTCGATCGTTTGAAGCGCGCCGCGAAATTGGCGCCGACTGACGAGCGCATCCTGAACAATCTCGGCCTGGCGTATTGCCGCCTGGG
>JAICQI010000369.1 GCA_025937955.1 Pyrinomonadaceae bacterium | reverse complement strand
TTCAAGGGAGCGGCGGAGCACTTCCAACGATGATCGGTAAGCATCGTCTTCGCGCTCGTAATCGGCAAAGTCGCCACCAGCATGCTCGATATAGAATTTCGCCTGCGACCGTGTGTTGAGGCGCTCCACCAACTCCTGCAATCTTGTTTTGCGTGTAACGATGACGAGCTTCTTGTACATGGCTATTTACCTGTCCGGCCAATCAACGATCTCAGCAGATCCGGAGATACATTGAGTTCACCGATCTTACGAGCATTCTCGGCCATCTCCTGAAACGCGAGCGCGACCATAGCTTTTGGATCTGCGTTCCTTCCCCCGAGCATCATCAACTTCTTCCAATCGAGATCACGCAAGGGTTTGAGAGTTTCCGTCAGCGTGTAGGCCCGGCTGTCTGCATCCTTATGTTCGTTTTCTACGCGACGATCGATCAGTTGCGATCGCTGCTCTTCAACAGCTATCTCTGCCGCCATTTGCGTCTCACGGATCTGGCGCTTCTTTTCTTCGACGGCAATTTCAGTGTTGAGCTCGCTTTCCTTGATCAGCCTTTCCTGCTCGACTGCGGCGTTGCGGCGAGCATAGATCGCTTCGTCCGCGCGGCGCTGTAGTTCCTCCCGAGCTTCTGCCTCAAGGGCGCGGCCCGTCTCCGGGGTCGGCTGGATGCCGAGAATCGACAGACTTAAGATCTCCACTCCCAGAGTTGAGACCGCCTCGGATTTTCTCAGTTGAGCCAGTGCCTCCGCGACGATGGCATCCGAACTAACCAAAGCTTCTTTAAGTATGAGTCGCTGCGTGATTGCGCGGGTCAGGGACTGCAGCGTGTGGATAAGTCGTTCCGGCAACTTGCGAGGGTTATCGGAATAGTAGGCTCCTTGCTTGTCTATACTGAAGTCGAGCAGGGAAGCCAGGCGCGTGGGGTCGGCGACCCGGTAAGTTAGCTGGCCCTGAATCGTAACGGTCTGGAAATCGGCTGTAGCTTCCTGAAAAACGAAGGGCACGTCGGCGCTGGCCATCGGGATCGCGACTATCGTGGACGTCGGTGCGTAGTAAATGAAGGACAGACCCGCACCCTGTCTTTTAACCCTGCCGTGTTTGAACTGGATAACGAAAGTGGTTGGCGGAACCTTCACAAAGCCTATCATGATCGTCACCTCCTTTGGGTGTCTTACAGACACTAAGATAGTGTTCCCGCGACACTATGTCAAGAGATGACAGCCCTCGCATCGCGTGGTATGCATAAGCGTATGTCTCGGCTCTGGAATGTAGACGACCAGGCGGCACGGCTGGCGGAGCTCACCAGCCAGGATCGCGATCTGAAGGAAGCTCCGTTGCGCCGCGATGTGCGCTCGCTCGGTCGTCTGCTCGGCGAGGTACTCAAGGAACAAGTCGGCGACAACTTGTTTTCAGCGGTTGAGGAGTTGCGCCTGTTGTTGATTGAGCATCGAGAGTTGCACGCGCAACCAGGACACGAACTCGATAACAAGCGGCGCTTGATCGAACGAGCGGAGCGCATTGTCAGCCGTCTAAATGTCGCGGAAGCGCACCAGATGACAAAAGCTTTCGCTATCTATTTCGAACTGACAAACCTCGCTGAAACCAATCATCGCAAACGTCGTCGCCGGGCTGCGCAGACGTCGCCCGAACTGCTGGCCCAACCTGGATCGTTTCTCGGAACTCTGCGCCGGATGCGTGATGCCGGCATAACTCAACAGCAAGCACTGGCGTGGCTCGCAAAGATCGAAGTCATACTCGTATTCACTGCTCATCCCACCGAAGTCGCGCGACGCACCGTGTTATTTAAGCGTCAACGTATCGCCGCCGAGCTCGAACAATTAGATCGACTGCCACTCACCGCGAGAGAGTCAAAACAACACGAGCTGGCCATCATGGCCGAGATAACCGCACTCTGGCAGACCGATGAAGTACGACGCCGTCAGCCGAGAGTTCGCGACGAGATCAGGATGGGCCTCGATTACTATCCGAGTGTTTTGTTTGAGACCTTGCCGGCCTTGTATGACGAGTTGGCCGGCGATTTCCGTGAAGCTTATGGTGACGAGTTGCCGGCGAACATGTTGCCTCGAGTGTTGCGGTTCGGTTCGTGGATTGGCGGCGATCGGGATGGCAATCCTTTGGTCACGCCCGAGTGCACGCGAGATGCGTTGCAAATAGCTCGCGAAACGATTCTCGGCTATTACATCGAGCGAGTGAACGATTTGATTTGGCAACTCAGTCCTTCCACTTATCAGGTTCCAGCCTCCACACAACTCCAGACAGCACTCAGTTCTTATGCGGCGACGGTTTCGGGGCCTGAGCTCAATCCGAAAAGACATCCGCCACAGGAAGTCTACCGGCGTTTTCTTGACTATGTGTTGGCCCGCGTGGTCCTGGCGCGAGACGAACCCAGCCACGCGAGTGCGTACAAGAACGCAGCAGAGTTCCGCGACGATCTTAGCCTCGCACGTCAGAGTCTCTCTGAAAATGGCGGGGAACGTGTCGCGAGATTTTTGTTCGATCCGCTGCTGCGCCAGGTAGATACTTTTGGCTTTCACTTACACACACTCGACGTTCGAGAGCATGCGAGTGTTCACAAACGTGCATTGCTCGAGTTTTCAAATGTTGTCGCGACGAATGAGAGTGCACTTCCGCCTGCACCGTCGAAAGAAACTATCACTTTGCTTGATTCACTGCGGATGGTCAGTAACCTGAAGCACGACTATCCACCCGAAGCGATTCGTAGTTACGTCATTAGCGGGGCACAGTCAGCCTCAGACGTCACCGCGCTGGTGTCGCTGGCGGAGTTGAGCGGTGTACAGGTGGCGTCTAATGAATCCGATCCGGGCGTGATGCCTGTGCCGCTCTTCGAATCGATTGAGGATTTGCGTAACTGTCCGGCGATTTGCCGGAATTTGTGGACCAGTCCTGACTACGCTCGTTTGCTCGACTCGTGGGACCGGCGGCAGGAGGTGATGCTTGGGTACTCAGACTCAAACAAGGATGGCGGGATGCTCACCAGCACGTGGGAGATATTCAAGGCCCATCGCGCGTTGCATCGAGTCGCTGCCGAATGCAACGTAAAACTCACGTTGTTTCATGGACGTGGTGGAACGGTCGGGCGTGGAGGTGGACCAACCCATCACGCGATAATTGCGCAACCGCAGGGCGCCTTCACGGGTCAGATAAAGATCACTGAACAAGGAGAGGTCATGAACTGGAAGTACTCGGACCGGGTACTCGCGGAAAGAAACCTCGAGTTGATGATTGCTGCATCGCTGGAAGTGCTGTCTCGCCCCGGTGATGTCGAAGATTTGGACCAGGAGAGTGAAGCGGCGCTGGAGAAAATGTCCCACGACTCGTTTGAGTTCTATCGAGAAAAGATTGCCGAGAGCGAAGCAGTGCTGACCTACTTCGAGGAAGCAACTCCGGTGAAGGAATTGGAACACGTAAGGATCGGTTCTCGCCCTACACGACGGGGCGCCCAACGAGGTCTCAGTAATCTCCGCGCTATTCCCTGGGTTTTTGGTTGGATGCAGAGCCGTCATGTCGTACCGGCATGGTTTGGCGTTGGCTTTGCCTTGGAACGCTTCTCACAAGAAAGTTCAGGCAATGCGGAGTTGCTTGCAACACTGAGACGCCGGTTTCCACTTTTCACTGAGCTAATCGCTAACGTTGAGATGGGATTGGCGAAAGCTGACTTATCGATTGCGCGTTTGTATGCAGGGCTTGTCGTAGATGTCGAGCTGAGGGAGCAAGTGTTTGGCATGCTCTTCGAGGAGTTTGAGCGGACTAAAGCAGTGGTGCTGCGTTTGACTGGACAGACGACATTACTCGAGAAGAACCCGGTGCTGGCGCGTTCGATTCGCCTGCGGAATCCGTACGTTGATCCCTTGAGTTTGATCCAGGTTGAGTTGCTGCGTCGAAAGCGTGGCGGCGAGGACAACGACAATCTGAATTACGCCCTCGCGGCAACCATAAATGGAATTGCCGCCGGGCTGAGGAATACCGGGTGAAATAATGCTAAAATTGCGGCGTGCCTATGATTGCCCTCTAAAAAAAGTTGCTGTGGTTCTGTGAACCGAAACGCGCAGCAGGCGTGATGCCTTGCAGTGTCTTCACAGTCATCGCAGTAACTTATCCATCCCAAATCTCAATTCAAAACAACGTCTACAAATCGCCGGTTGCAGGCTGATCTCGCAGCCGCACCTTTCGTTGGAGAACCATCATGAACGTTGCTGATTTGACAACCTTTGGTTGGGGTAATTTTTTTGAGGACAATTTCAAAGCATATGCGGGAGAGGGCTGGACGTGTGGCCGAGTCGCGCTCGAACACAAAAATCTCTTCCGCGTCTACACCGAATATGGAGAAGTACTCGCGGAAATCTCGGGCAAGCTCCGGCACGAAGCCGTGAATCGAAGGGACTTGCCCGTCGTGGGAGACTGGGTGGTGATTCGCTCTCGGCCGGAAGGTGGCAGAGTAACTATTCATGCAGTCCTGCCGCGGAGGACCAGTTTTGCGCGCAAGATTGCCGGTTCACGCACTGAACAACAGATTGTTGGTGCGAACATTGACACGGTATTCCTGCTTACATCGCTGAATCAGGATTTCAGTCTGCGCCGGATTGAAAGGTATCTCGTTTTGGCGTGGGAGAGCGGCGCAAATCCGATCATAATCTTAAGCAAGTCGGACCTATGCGACCGAGTGGCTGACGCGATCGATGAGGTGCAAGCCGTTGCGCATGGTGTGCCCATCTACGCAATCAGCGTGGTCACGAGGAGTGGACTTCAGGATATCGCGGAGTATTTCAAGCGTGGACACACGGTTGCGCTGCTGGGTTCATCGGGCGTTGGAAAATCAACTCTGATAAATCATTTTGCCGGTGTCGATCTCCTGAAAGTTCAAACAGTGCGCGAGCACGATGACCGGGGAAAGCATACGACAACTCATCGCGAGTTGGTGTTATTACCGTCTGGAGGAATCGTGCTTGACACCCCGGGCATGCGGGAATTGCAGTTGTGGGATGACAACGAGAGCTTGCAGTTGGTCTTTGAAGACATTGAGGCGCTTGCAGAGCGTTGTTTCTTCAGTGACTGCCGCCATCAAGACGAGCCACGATGTGCGGTCCGTGAAGCTCTGGTAGCAGGAACGATCGACGCTGGAAGATATCAGAGCTATGAGAAGTTACAGAAGGAATTGAAATACCTGGAGCGTAGAAAGGACAAACAGTCAGAGATCCTGGAAAAGAAGAAATGGAAAAAACTCTCGCGCCTCGCAGCTGAGCGTGGGCACCTGAAGCGGCGCTAGGCCGGTTCATTCCTGGATGGTACAGTTTGTTCAGAGGTGGCAACAATGGACTTAGAGAAAACGAGTTCAGCAGATAGATTCATTAGCGCGATGGCCGAGAAACTAGGCAGTGTCGCGCAAGCGGCAACCGTCTTTGCCCAGCCTGTAGAAAGAGACGGCATTACTGTCATTCCGGTCGCAAAGGCACGATGGGGATTTGGCGGTGGTGCTGGTCAGCGTAAAGACGAAGGCGTTGACGGTAGACAAGAGGATGGTGCGGGTGGCGGCGGTGGCGTACAAGTAACGCCAGTCGGATTCATTGAGATCAAGAACCACGAGGCAAATTTTCGCCCGATCAGAACTGTGTCGCTACCCTGGATAATTGTGGGAGGTATCTTCAGCTTGTTCCTGGTTCGCAAAACGTTGAAACGTCGATAGCAAACTGAGATCGCGAATGAACGTATTGGTGCTTAACTGCGGTAGCTCGTCAGTAAAATTTCAACTGATATCAACCGACCTTGAGCGAATTGAGCAGGACGCCGACAGGCGTCTGGCCCACGGACTCATTGAACGTGTGGGCGGCGCCGGGATTGTGACGTTTACTGCGGAAGGCAATGCGCCTAAGCGCTTCGCTGAACCGATCCGGGATACGCGGGCGGCCGTGGAGATGATTCTGCGTTGGGCCGTTTCCGAGGATTCGGGAGTAGCGGGCGTCAACAGTATCGCTGACATTCATGCCGTCGGTCATCGGGTGGTCCATGGTGGCGAACGTTTTACGAGTTCGATGCTGATAACTGACGAAGTCTTGAGAGGTATCGAAGACTGCATCGAACTTGCGCCGTTACACAATCCCGCAAACATTCACGGCATCGTGGCGGCGCGCACAGCGTTAGGAGCGGCCCTGCCGCAAGT
>JAICQI010000232.1 GCA_025937955.1 Pyrinomonadaceae bacterium | reverse complement strand
CCCAAGCTGCTCACGCCCGAGACAGTGAGCAAGCGTCCCGAGGTCGTGAAGCGCGTGCGCGACATGATGTTGAAAACCAAACCTGAAGGGGCGGCAGCAGCACTGCGCGGCATGGCCGAACGTGACGATCAAACTGATCTACTTCCGAAGATCTCCGTACCGACATTGATTCTCGTCGGCGCCGAAGACGCGATCACGCCCGTGGCTGATAGTGAGAAGATGCATCATGCAATCGCGGGCTCGCGTTTGGTAGTGCTGGAGAACGCGGGACACGTTTCCAATCTGGAGCGGACTGAGCAGTTTAATCAGGCGCTGTTGGATTTTCAGAAAGAGTCGCCCAGCTGATGCCGGCGCATAAGAAGTTCACGATCGAAGAGCGCGTGCGCTGGGGTGACGTCGACGCCGCGCGCATCATCTTTTACGGCGCTTACATTCACTTCTTTGAGTACGCCGAGACGGAGCTGTTTCGTGAAGTCGGACTTCACTATGGTGTGATGTTTGACGAGTTGAAGATCTGGCTGCCGCGTGTGCATCTCGAGTGCGACTTTCATCGCGCAGCGCGCCTGGACGACATTCTCGAAGTCAGTGTTTGGGTCGCGCGCTTCGGAAACAAGTCGATGAAGTTGAATTTTGAAGTGCGTCGAAAAGGTGAAGACGAGCTGGTGGCGACTGCGCATTTTGTACTGGCGGCAGTCAACCAGATGACGTTCGAAACTGTTCCCATTCCGGCTGAGTTACGCGAGAAGCTGGCGCCCTACACGACAAGCGAAGATTCCAAATGACCGTTATCTCCAACAACCCTTTGCTCGACGGTCTCGATGAAAAAGTAATCGATCGAGATCCGATCAGGCAGTTTCAAGCCTGGCTCAACGACGCGATCGCCGCGAAACTTCCGTTGCCCGAAGCGATGACGCTTGCGACCGCGACGCCTGATGGCAAGCCGTCGGCGCGCATGGTGTTGCTAAAGCAGGTGGACCACGACGGGTTCGTGTTCTACACCAATTATCGCAGCGCCAAGGCGGACCAACTCGACGCGAATCCTTATGCGGCGCTCGTCTTTTACTGGGCACAACTCGATCGCCAGGTGCGGGTTGAGGGCAGTGTCACCAGGACGTCGCCGGAAGAATCGCGCGAGTATTTCCGCACGCGGCCACGTGAGTCTCAGATTGGCGCGTGGGCTTCTGAGCAAAGCGAAACGATCTCGGGTCGTGAGGTTCTGGAACAACGCGCCCTTGAGTTAGAAACACAGTACTGCGATCGCGAGATCGACTGCCCCGAGCACTGGGGCGGCTATCGCCTGAATCCTGAGCGGATCGAATTCTGGAAAAGTCGCATCGGCCGGCTGCATGACCGCATTCTCTACGAACGAACCGTCGACGGCTGGTCCATCAGCCGCCTCGCCCCATAGAAGAAGTTAGCCACAAAAAGGCACATAAGGCACAAAAAAATGATTTAGACGGTGAGAGGTCAAAAAAACTTTTTGTGTTTTTTGTGCCTTTTTGTGGCTAAAAGAGACGTCAGGGTAATGTAAATGGCTATAAACATTAGACGGGACGGAGGGCGCTCTTCACTAGTTTCTTCTTCAAGTCGACGTAACCTTGCTCGCCGGCAACGAGATCTCCCAACACTCGCTTCACGCCTCGATGCCCGCGCGCAAACTCGATCATGCGCTCCGTAAATGGCGCGCCCCAGAAGTTGCCGTAAAAACGGCGACGCATCTGCGCTGCTCGTCGCAGCTCGGCGCCGAAATCTTTTCTCCAGCGCTTCTCGTACGAAAGCGGCGCTCCGCTCAGATAACTTTCGGCAAACAACTCCGCCGAACGTAGCGCGTAGTAAATTCCTTCGCCGGTTACTGGATCCGCGAATCCTGCAGCGTCACCGAGCAAAGCCCAATCGTCGCCGCAAGTCGTTCTACTGTCCCAGGTCTTCGCGGCCAATCCGGGAATGCGGGCGGCGTAGCGCTCGGCCGTGGCGCGCAGGTGCAATTCAATTCGTTCTCGCTCCGGCGTGCCGCTGTCGCTCTGCCAGAACTTCACCTTTACACCTTCACACTGTTGGTAATAACCAATCATAAACTGCCAGAGCAGATCGTCGAGCGGTTCGTGCTTAAACGCGTCTTGCGTAGTGGCGATGCCAAACGAAATGTGATCAGGACGAGGAAAGGCCCACGCGTAACCAACCCAACCCGGCAAGAACGCCACAACGGTCGGAGCAACGTCATTCGCCGGCAGCGGCGCGCGATAACCAAATGCGACTTCCATGTCTGACGGCGGCAACGGACCGGCGAGCATCTTTGCGATGCCGCTATTAGCTCCGTCTGCGCCGATTAAGAAAGAGCCAGTCCACTCTGATCCAGCGTCACTTCCCACGCGCCAAACTGAGTCTGCTCTTTTTGCTTTTCGCGCAGAGATTTTTTCCGAGACGATGTGCGCGCCCGCTCCGCGCGCGCGGTCGCGCAGATATCCATCGAATGCGATGCGCGAATAGATCGCGAAAGGCTCCTCGAGCGACAGGTGGAGTCGTTTACTTGAAGGTGAGTAGAGATCGAGCTCGCTGATGGTGCGGCCGACTGCGTTCAGCAATTGCGGCCACGCTTTCAACGCCTTCGCGGTCACACCACCGCCGCAGGCCTTCGGCTCCCCTTCCGGCCGCCCGTCAAACAGCGCCACTTTAGCTCCGCCTTTTGCGAGTAATTCCGCCGCAAAAGATCCGGCTGGCCCAGCGCCCACAATCAACAGGTCAAATCGTGTCATAGACTACTTTCATAATGCTTCCCGCGGCGCTAGAATACAGCGGTTCCCTTAAAACCACGAAAGACGCACGATGGCCACCCAGAGCAGCCTAGTGTTTTCCGCCATTGCACCGCATCCACCGATCATGGTGCCTGAGGTGGGACGCGAGTCAATCGCGCGCGTCGAAGACTCGATCGAAGCGATGGCGGAATTGACTCAACGCTTGATCGATTCCGGCGCAGAGTCTGTCATCGTGATCTCGCCGCACGCTCCGCTCGAAGCAGATTCGTTCGTTGCTTACCAGGGCCCCGAAGTCTACGGTGATTTCACAAACTTTAGTGCGCCCGACGCCTATTTCGTCGCCGGCGTCGATGAAGAATTACTGGCCGCGATCAAAGAAGCTGCTGCCGGTGAGCGCTACGCAGTGTTCACCTTGCCGAGTCACGATCTCGATCACGGCACCGCCGTTCCCCTCTACTTCCTATTTCGTAACGGATGGGAAGGCAAAGTGGTTACGCTCGGTTACAGCTTTCTCTCAAACGAAGATCACTTGCGGTTTGGAGCGTGTATCAAGCGAGCGATCGATCGCGTCGGTCGGCGCGTCGCTTTCATTGCCAGTGGCGACTTGAGTCACCGGCTCAAGCCGCATGCGCCGGCTGGTTACAATCCTGACGCGCACGTATTTGACGAACAAGTGGTCGATGCGCTTCGTTCGAATGCGCCGCAAAAGATTACAGAAATCGATTACAACTTGCGGCGGCTCGCGGGCGAGTGTGGCTATCGTTCGATGCTGGTCGCAATCGGCGCCAGCTCCGATCTACCATTGTCGTGCGAGGTGCTGAGCTATGAAGCGCCTTTTGGTGTCGGTTATTTAGTGGCCCAACTGACTAATCAGCAGCTCGCGACTGACTACCTGGATCCACCTGCGTTAGCGCGGCAAGCCGTCGAAACATACATTCGCGACGGCGACGTTCTGGATTCGCGCCGGTTCACACGAGGACTTCTGACAGCGCCGGCTCCGTGCTTTGTTTCGCTCAAAACCCTCGCTGGAGACCTGCGCGGATGCATCGGAACGATCGAGCCATCGAGAGATACCCTGGCCCAGGAAATTGTTGCTAACGCGATCAGCGCCGCCACCAACGATCCCCGCTTCGATCCCGTCAGAACCGAAGAGTTATCAAACCTGCGTTATTCAGTCGACGTCCTGTTTCCACCTGAGGAGACGGTGATGGAGGAGTTAGATCCATCTGTCTTTGGCGTGATCGTTGAAGACGAAAGTGGGGCCCATCGAGGATTGCTGCTTCCGGATATTTCGGGCATCACTGACGCGAAACAGCAGGTGGAGATCGCGGCCCGAAAGGGAGGTATCGGGCCGGGCAAACCGATTAAGCTATGGCGCTTCCGCGTTGAAAGATTCCGGGAGAAATGATTTAGCCGCAGATAAACACGGATTTCATTCACAGATAAGTAAAATCCGCGTATGAAATCCGCGTAAATCCGTGGAAAAACTAAACGTCGAGGTTTCTGACGTCGAGGGCGTTATCTTCGATGAACTTCCGCCGCGGCTCAACCGCGTCTCCCATCAGCACCGTAAAGATCTGGTCGGTTTCGACCATGTCGTCGATCCTTACCTCGAGCAGCGTGCGCTTGTCGGGGTTCATTGTCGTCTCCCAGAGCTGCTCCGGGTTCATCTCGCCCAGGCCCTTGTAGCGCTGGATGGTCAGGTCTTTCTTTGCTGCGGTCAGCACTTTCTCGAGCAGCGCCTCGCGCGTCGGGACCTCTTCGCTGGTACCGTTCTCACCGGAGACAAACGGTGCCGCCAGATCGTCTTCAAGCGTCTTGAACAATTCCACGGCTTTTTGAAACTCAACGAAGCTCGCGAAGTTCCAATCAATGACAAGGTTCACCCCGGTGTTGGAGACCGTCTCGATCTCCCACAGACCGTGCTCTTCGTCTGAAGTCAACTCAGTCTTGTAACCGGCCTTGTGCAAGGCGCCTTCGATCTTCGCCATCAGGTCGGCGTCCTGAAAAACCTTCCGCAGCGTTAACCCTTCTTTTCTCAGTGCACCTTTACGCCCGCTCAGTGATTCCAGGAGGATATTCAGCAGTTGCGGATCTCCGCCGAGCCGCCGTGTCGCTCGCTCGCAGTAACGTTTAAAATCAACCATCTTTTCGAGCGATTTCGCCAACTCACGACCTTCAATTGGCTGACCGGCACCAGCCGGCCTCACCGTCATGTCGCTCGTCGCCTGCCGCATCAGGTACCGGATCATCGTGCTTTCGTCTTTGATGTACTCTTCCTTCTTACCACGTTTTACCTTAAACAACGGGGGCTGGGCGATATAGACGTGACCGCGTTCAACCAGCGCCGGCATCTGCCGGTAGAAGAAGGTCAGAAGTAGGGTACGGATGTGTGAACCGTCAACATCGGCGTCGGTCATCAGGATGATCTTGTGATAACGCAGCTTGCTGATATCGAAGTCATCTTTGCCGATGCCGGTCCCGAGAGCTGTTATCAGCGACTTAATCTCGCTGTGGCCAAGCATCTTGTCGAAACGCGCCTTCTCCACGTTCAGAATCTTGCCCTTGAGCGGCAGGATGGCCTGGTTCTTCCGGTCGCGGCCTTGTTTGGCTGAGCCTCCGGCCGAATCACCCTCGACGATGTAGATTTCGGACAACGACGGATCGCGCTCCTGGCAATCAGCGAGTTTGCCGGGCAGCATGGTCGAGCCCAGGGCGCCCTTGCGAACGATTTCCCGCGCTTTGCGAGCTGCTTCGCGCGCGCGTGCAGCGTCGAGCGCCTTCCCTACAATCTTTCTAGCGACAGGCGGATTCTGCTCGAAGAACTCCGTCAGGCGATCGTTCAGGAACGACTCGACCGCGCCCTTCACGTCGGAATTGAGCTTGCCCTTCGTCTGACCCTCAAACTGCGGCTGTGGCAGCTTCACGGAAATCACAGCCACCAGACCTTCGCGCACGTCGTCGCCGGTGAGCGAGCCCTTGAAGTTCTTGGCCAGTCCTGACGATTGCGCGTAAGCGTTAATCGTTCTCGTAAATGCTGAGCGGAAACCTGAGAGGTGCGTGCCTCCGTCTACCGTGTTGATGTTGTTCGCAAACGAATAGACCTTCTCGTCGTAGCCGTCGTTGTACTGGATGGCCACTTCGATCGAGAGGTTATCGCCTTCCCTGTCGAAGTAGATCGGTTTGTCGTGCAGGGTCGACTTGTTCTTGTTCAGGTGCTTGACGAACTCCGCGATGCCGCCCTTGTAGTAGAACTCGTGCGAACGCTCCGGCTCTTCTCGCTCGTCCTTGATCGTGATCCGGATACCTTTGTTGAGAAACGCTTTCTCGCGCAACCGCTCAGAAAGTTTGTCGAAGCTGAACGAGGTTTCGGTAAATATCTGCCCGTCAGGCTTGAAGGTGACTTTCGTGCCGCGCTTGCGTGTCTTTCCGGTCTGCTTCAGAGGCGCAACAGGGATGCCTCGCGCATACTCCTGTTCGTAAGTCTTTCCTTCGCGCCAGATCTCGAGGTGCAGCTTCTCGGAAAGGAAGTTGACGCACGAAACGCCGACGCCGTGTAGACCACCGGAAACCTTGTAGGCGTTTGAATCAAACTTGCCGCCGGCGTGAAGCTTGGTCATTACCACTTCAGCAGCAGATCGTTTTTCTTTCTTAATCTCATCGACCGGGATGCCACGCCCGTTATCAACCACCGTGATTGAATTATCGAGATGGATCGTCACTTCAACAGTGTCACAATAGCCTGCCAGTGCTTCGTCAATTGAGTTGTCGACCACTTCGTACACAATATGGTGCAGACCGATTTCTCCAGTCGATCCGATGTACATGGCGGGACGCTTTCGGACCGCGTCGCGCCCTTCTAAAACTGTGATCGATGTTCCGTCGTAAGTCATACTTTTCTTTTGCGTGATATTAGTTCCTGGTGTTACCAATAATCTTCTCCTATCAGACGCCACGGGCTTGTCCCGTAGAGCTTCACGTCGCAGCTACCTGCGACTGCCCAGCGCGAGTGAGGATTCGACGTTATTACTTCGCACCTTACCATCCTCGATCTCGAACACACTGGCCCGAGAAAAGAATTCTTCGACATGACTCCGCTTTGAGGTTGTAATGAAGGTTTGTGTGCGATTTTCAAGGTATTCAAGAAGGTGTCTTATCCTTCCTTCATCCAGTTCGGCGTCGACGTCATCTATGATGAAAACCGGATGGTTATTCGACGCCAAATTATACAACGAAATCGCTGCTAAGTCTAATAGTAACAATGCACTACGTTGCTGCCCGGAGCTGCCATAAACGCGGATTTCCCGGCCGTCCAGATGAATCTCCAAATCGTCCCGGTGCGGGCCGATCAGCGCGTGGCCGGCAGCCACTTCAGCAGCCATTCGAAGCGATATTCTCGAACGCAAAAGCGACTCGTAATCCGACATGTCGCCTTTGTTTTCGAGCGCGGAGATGTAGCGCGTGGTTATGTCTCTTCGTTCGAATAGTTGCTGCGCGAGCGCTGCGTTCAAGCCCGCAACATACTCGGTGCGCGCTTGATGGATCAACACACCCAGGCGCACCAGTTGTTCGTTCCAGGGCGCGAGTAGATCGTCGACTTTTTCTGGACCAAGCTCGTTCTCGTTAGCGAGCTGCAGCACGCGGTTCTTCTGTTTGATGACTTTGTTGTAGTCGGCGAGAGTTTTTAGATATGCCGGCTTGAGCGAGGAGATGCCGCGGTCCAGAAAACGACGGCGCGCTTCAGGCATGCCGCGCACGACATCTAAATCAGCGGCAGTGAATGAGAAGACCTGCAGCTGTGTGAGATACCTTGCGAGTGTTTCGCGTTTCGAGTTGACGAAGATTGTTTTTGAGTTGTCGTGAAGACTGACTTGCAGATCTCTTTGTAGATCCTGTCCGGTGGTGACTGTTCCTCGTATGACTGCCAGCTCTTCTCCAAACCTGATCGACTCTTGCAGGCGCTGTGTTCGAAACGATTTGGTCCTGGCTAATAGATAGATTGCTTCAAGCCAATTCGTTTTGCCCTGGCCATTATTCCCGAAAATGATATTGAGCCGCGGGCCCCACTCAATTCTCCCACTCAGATTGCGAAAGTTCGTCGCCTCAATTGCAGCGAGCAGCATCGGTTGATATTAGCATGTAAATGTTTGCTTGTAGGGGCGGCACTCCGTGGCCGCCCCAGTCCCGACTCATTCAACACTGGGGTGGCCACGGAGGGCCACCCCTACAAAAATCACCAGATAGGGTTAATGGGTGGAATGTTAGAGGCGATTCCTAGTTTGCGAATGCGCTCGGTGGGATTGCGCTCGAGGCCGTAGCCGTACCAGATTGGTTGGAGATCTGGGCTGACGGCTCGCATGACGTGAAAGGGACCGGTGGCTACGTCGGCGGAGGTAACAT
>JAICQI010000631.1 GCA_025937955.1 Pyrinomonadaceae bacterium | reverse complement strand
CCCTGAAACAGTCCGCAGTCGACGAGAACGCGCCCACCGTCTGCCTGGACCAGGTACTTCGATCCAGTAACCGTACCTACACCACCCCAAAATTCAATACTGGCCAATTAAAGACTCCTTCCGAGATCTTCTATAACCAAACCAAACGATGATCGCCGGGACCAGCAGCGCCAAATTTCTCAGCGCAGTCTTAACTCCGAGCTGGCTCGCGATGATGCCGCCAAAACAACCACACTCGAGTGGCTCGCCGTGTAAACCGTAAACGTAGTAAAGCGCGTACGATGCGAAGCCAATCAGCAAAGCCGCCGAGCACAAAGCACCAAGTCGGACCGTGCGCGGCACGAGCAATAACAGCGCCGTCACGATTTCCGCCGCGATCACGGCAATCGTCGCCGGCCACGACCACCGCTGGTAATTAAACCCCGACGCAGCCAACAGCTCGCTCATGTTACTGACGAACGCCTTAAGAATCGCGAGCTTCGCCGCCGCCGTGAACAGAAACAGTGCCACCAACCCAAAGCGGCAAATCCGAACAATCCAAACTATGACAGCAGATCTCTGATTCAAATCCGTGTTTTTAATCCGTCTAATCGGCGGTTACGCAGCCAACTGCACCACCTTCTCCGCCGCATCCTGCATCCCGTTCGCCACCGTGAAGTTGAGACCTGACTCACGAATGACTCTTTGTCCTTCTTCGACATTCGTTCCTTCGAGTCGTACGACAACAGGAACTTTAATACCGAGATTCCTGGCTGCCTCAACCACGCCGCGCGCCACCATATCGCAACGCACAATCCCGCCGAAAATATTAATCAAAACAGCCTTCACGTTTTCATCAGCGAGCAGAATGCGAAATGCCGCCTCGACTCGTTCCTGCGACGCGCCGCCACCGACGTCGAGAAAGTTTGCCGGTTCGCCACCGGCGAGCTTGATGATGTCCATCGTGGCCATCGCGAGACCGGCTCCGTTCACCATGCAGGCGATGTTGCCGTCGAGCTTGATGTAGTTGAGATCAAACTTCGACGCTTCGATTTCGAGCGGTTCTTCTTCGTTGAGATCGCGCAGGTCGAGAAATTCTTTGTGACGAAAGAGCGCGTTGTCGTCGAAATTGATCTTTGCGTCGAGCGCGATCAGTCGATTGTCTTTGGTTAGAAGAAACGGATTGATCTCGGCGAGTGACGCGTCCATCTGCTCGTACGCGTGATACAGAGCCTGCATAAACTTCACTGCCTGGCCCACCAGCGGTCCGGGCAAGCCGAGGCCAAACGCCAGCTTACGCGCCTGAAACGACTGGAAGCCGATAGCCGGATCGATCGTCTCTTTCATGATCTTTTCCGGCGTCTTTGCGGCAACTTCTTCGATGTCCATTCCACCTGCTGACGAGGCCATGAACACCTGTCTTCCTGTGGCGCGGTCGAGCACGATGCCGAGATAGAACTCTTTATCGATAGGCAAGCCTTCTTCGATCAACAACACTCGCACTTCCCTGCCTTCAGGACCCGTTTGATGCGTGACGAGTTTCATACCGAGCATCTGCCGCGCAATCAACTGCGCCTCGTCAGCGCTGCGAGCGAGCTTGACGCCGCCACCTTTACCGCGGCCCCCGGCATGAATCTGTGCCTTCACCACGACGAGATCGCCGCCGAGTTCTTTGGCAGCGTGATACGCCTCTTCAGGCGAGCGGGCAACAATGCCGCGCGGCACGGGCACACCGTATTTTCTTAACAGTTCTTTTCCCTGGTATTCATGAATCTTCATGCAACAGCCTCAGACAGATTGAATCTTTGGAACGCGCGAGTGTATCCGACCTGTATAATCCGTGTCATCTGTGGCTGGAAGGAAGGGAGGATGCCCATGAGCGAGGTGGTAGTAACTTCTCTGGAAAACCTGCGCAACGAGGTTCGTTATGGCGCGGGCCATTCATTCATTACCGATGAGCCGGTTGCAGCGGGCGGCGAAGATGCGGGGCCGGATCCGTACACCCTGATGCTTGCGGCTCTGGGCAGTTGTATCTCGATGACTCTGAAGCTGTACGCGCGACGCAAACAGTGGCCGCTCGAGAGCGTCACTGTGCACTTGCGGCAAAGTCGCATTCACTCAAAAGATTGCCAGGAGTGCACGCAAGACCAGGACGGCTTCGTTCACCGCATCGAGCGTAAGGTTAGTATCACCGGTCCTTTGTCCGAAGAGCAACGTGCACGCCTCCAGGAGATCGCGCACAAGTGTCCGGTCCACCGAACGCTCACATCGGAAATCGTCATCGTCTAGCTAAGGCCATGAACATCTCATCAAACATCGCACTGGTACTTTTAATTATTGGCGTTCTAATGCTGGCGCCGAGTAGCGCCGGATTGCAGGAAAGAATCTTTGAAAACAAGATACCGGCTCACATTCCGATCAAGATCAAGATCAGAAAAGAGAAGGAAGAGTCGTTCAAAGATCTTAAGAATGAAAAGTGGCTCAGAGAGTTTGAGCTTGAGGTTACAAATACTGGAGACAAACCCATTTACTTTCTGTTAATCCACTTGGGGACTAACGTGAAGTTTGATGGCGGACGGGAGATAAGTTATTCGGTGATGTACGGTCGACCAGAATTAGGCGACATACTGACTAAAGCAACTAGCGACGACGTTCCGATTAAGCCGGGCGAGACCATATATTTAAGTGTAAATGTAAGTGGGGCGCAGCTTTGGGAGACGCTGGTACGCGAACGGCGCTTTCCGGAATCAAATAAGTTCACTGCTGAATTTCAGCAGCTGAGTTTTGGCGATGGTACAGGTTACTTTGTTTCTGAGCTGTATCCTCCACCCGGAAGACGTAAGCCGCAGTAAACTCACGCCGAACTCCTTACTGATGCAACGCGGTTAACTGATCAACTATATTCACGTCGCGCACTATGAATGCATCAAACGTGTGCTCAGCCGAGCTCTTCACAAAATTGGGAAACGGGTTGGAAGTCAGAATCCCGGCGAACACGTCGATGTGATTACCCTTGATTGCGCCGCCTTTATCCGCTGCGAAAAAGTAACCGTCATGTATTGCGGAAGCACCTGAAGGTAGTTTTATGGTCAGGCCTCTGGCTTGTGGTATGTAGACAACTGAGCCATAAGGGATTGTTGTTTCATCAACGGCGATAGTGCGATACGGAATGAGTTTGTAATCTGGAACTCCGTCACCATAGGTCCCGCGAGCTACACGATATCGCGACTTTCCCGTCGCCGTGATCCAGGGTTTCTTGATTGGGTCAATGCCCAGCACCTGCGAACAGTCTACCTGCTGAGCACCCAGGTGGTCCTGGTAGTTGTACGTCTGAACACTGCCATCAGCTTTCGTAACTAAAACGGTTCCTTCAATCGCTCCGCGGCACCAGTCGTTCTGGCTGATCGTGCCTGAAATTCTTTTATTGTTTTGATCCAGTAGAGGAACTCCTGATGGCGTCTCCGTGGCCGGCCAGATGTGGTAATACGTAGCCCATAGGCGCTTTTTTTCCAGTGCGGCAGTTTCGGGCTCTGGAATATCGAACGTCAGATCCTGAGCATTTGCGTGAAATGCGGCTGACGCAGCCATGAAGATTATTAGCGCAAAAACGTATTTCATCGAGCGGCTTCCGCTAAAAATAATTATGTGACGACACGCGACAGAAAATTGCGGCGGCCACAGACAGCCGCGCGACACGACGACAAGCTCGCGATTCAGAACGACCACGTTGCGAGCCCGTTGCCTCGAAACCTGAGAACCGATTTCGTCCCGAACCGAAACTCGGCCTGCTCCTTCGGCTGTGGCCTGACACGCATCGTAATCTCCTGGATGCCCCGCGCCGTTTCCGTTTGCGGGACCAAGCGCAACTCTATGTCAGGGCCTCTCAACACATTTGCGTCTCCAACCGTGCGCTCGCTATACCCTAGCAACTTGCACAGCTCGACAAACTTCTTCCGGTTCTCATCATTGACGGCGACCGTCAACGTGACCACGTCTTCGAAATAAGGTTTCGCGGGGATGTCTTTCAACACT
>JAICQI010000440.1 GCA_025937955.1 Pyrinomonadaceae bacterium | reverse complement strand
TCACCGCTGAGAACGCCATTGCTCGAGATTGGGCCCGTGCGATAAATGGGCGTTCGGAAACGGTAATCCGCGCCGAGTAGCTGCATGGTTACGCCCTCTGTGACCACCTTCGTCACCGAGCCGGGTACGAACAGCTTGTCGGCATTGATCGAGTAGAGAACTTTGTTGTCGCTGAGTGAATATATTTCAATCCCAAACAACGCGTGCCTAAACTCGGGACGGTTAATGATTGCGGTGATCTTAGCGTCCAGTGTCTGGGCCGTCTGCGCCTGGACGCAAAGAAGTGCCAGCATGTGAACGGCGACAAAAATAAATAGTTTCAGCTTCATGATTGTTCTGTTGTCTTACCACACGTAAAACAAATTAGCCACGGCATATTCCTTGCTCAAATCCTGATTCGCTAAAGACTTCACGCGTTTCGAAGCGCTTTAACGTTTCATGTGTCCGCTGTTTCCGGCGTCGCGAAGCCGGATAGAAGGGTTGAGGAAGTTGATGAATTGTCGAAGCTGTAACACACTAATTAATTACAACTACGTAAGTGACTGCCCGCAATGTGGCTGTGCTGTCGAGCGAGACGAACTCCCGAAGCTTGATGCATCAGCAGTGGCGCCGGAACAAAGGGGCTGGTTTCATTATCTGACGAGGATCCTTTACGTGTTGTCGGCGTCGGTAGTGGGCATGATTTCCGGCGCCGTGGTGCTCTACTTCAGTGCCGCTGGGATCTATCTGGCCCTGGCCTCTCCTGAACCGTATTCGGGTGCACATTGCGGCAGGGGAATGGCGTTAGCAATGTTGTCGATCCTGGCTGGCGGGTTTCTCGGAACTGTCGGCGGCACCGCCTTCAGCATTAAGCATCCAATTAGGTCTCTCGAGAAATCCTACATAGCCTGCGAAGCAGGCGTAAGCATAAAGCCTGGGGCGCAAGCCCCAGGATCGTGAACGTGTTAATTTTGCCAGCCCATGAAAATGGGCGACAGTGTGGAAGACGCAGCGCTGCCGCCCGCTTGCGCGAGCTCACTCGCTTTCTTTCTTAATTGGTCCTGGGGCTTACGCCCCAGGCTTTATGCTTTCGCCTGCTTCGTAGGCTATTTAGGAGCCTCCTGAAAACTCTCGACGAGCAGCACGGGCACCCATTTGTCACCCTGCTTGATAGCTCCCATCTTGATGACAAATAAATCGACTGGTTTATTCCACTTGTCTGAATTCCAAAACGGCGTGAGTGTTTTCTTTTTGAATGTCAGCCAGTAGTCATTTCCGTTTTCAGTGAACGCTACATCTACCTCGTAAGTGTTCGTGTACGTTTCAGGAGCGCCAGCGTAACGACGAGCCCATTCCGCAATCAGTTTCTCTTTCGCTGCCGGAGTTCGAGCAGTTGACCCCGCGTACGTCGCCCTCACACGCGTTGGAGAAAGGTCCGGATCGATCACCATCGTCTCATTTTGGCGGTTTTCCTGATTAGCCGCCTTCGCAGCAAGCTCCTTCAAAGTGCCAGGCTGATAATCTTCCGCCGTGCGCGCGCGTTTGGGACGTGGACCTGTCGCTTCCTGGGCGTAGAGGGTTAGACCTGACACAAAAACAATGAGGACTGCTGCAAATGATGTCGTGAGTTTGACGAACATCTGTGGCTAATTTCCTCCATTTGTTACTACGTACTGAACGACGTAACGACGCAACTTGTCCCGATTCTGTTTGAGAAAGGCCGCATGGTCCTGTGCGATGCCCTCATCAGGTCTCGCCATCAGAATGTAAGCCTCGAGCAGACCATCCTCATCAAGCTTCTTTAATTTAGCCAGCGATGAGTTAAGGTTCTTTGTGCGTTTGTCGGTAGTGGCTACTGAGAGGACGCTGCGCAAAGCATCCACCTCTTCTGGCAAAGAATGACGATACGTTTTTTCGCTCGGAAATGTCCTGGCAAACTTTTCCTTTCGCCATTGGGAACGAGTAACTCCATAAGAGATCCACGCAAACGATCCATCATCTTTGTTGTTCAACAGGGCGTTGGCATCAAGGTCGATCTTGGCGTCGCCCTTTTCGTCAAAAGTTACATTCGTAGGAATGTCTATTTTTGGATGACCGAGTTGAGTTTGGGTCGCGTTGCCCCATTGGACCAATCCGGCGACGGCAAAGCGGTTGTATGGCTCAGTGATAAACGCTTCTATATAACGATCGCGGGCGGCTTCTAATTTGCGCTGCTTCATCAATGGCGTTGCAGAATAACGATAGGCAGTCTCTCTATTAGGATCAATCGCTATTGCCTTTTGATACCAGATCTCAGCCTGTGCGAAATCCTGTTTCTGCAAGTAAATGTCCCCGGAAAAAAGCGCTGCATGGTAAGACTTTGGATCAGCTTCAAGGGCCTGCTGATATTTCTTCAACGCTTCGTCACCCTTGCCTTGAGATAAAAGTGCTTCGCCTTCACGTATCAACGTATCTGCTTTAGAACTCGGCGAGAAGGCGGCTGAATCTGAGCCATCTTCCGGCAAACTCAGGATCAACGCCTCGAGGCGCGGCTCGTTAAATTGCAACGACTTTGCTTTGATAAACGCATTGCGAGCGCGGACGCGGAGCGCTTTCCTCGCCGCGTCGTCTTTCGTATTTGTTGCCTGACCAATTAGCGCAAAGCCGAGATAAAACTGTGTTGCGCCGTCGTTTGGCTCGAGGGTCGCGATCTTCTCCAATAAGGGCAACGCCTCGGTGTATTTGGTTTGCTCCATCAACTCAGATACGCGGCGCTTGAGCTCATCAGTACTCTCATTTGTTTGCGCCTGAGTTGCAGGGGAAAGGAGGAACAAGAGCAAAACAAACGATGTGGCGAGTAACTTATGGTGAGACATATTCAGGGCTCCTTTGAACTGAGTTCCGGGCGAAGGTCGAACTTAGAATAAACCTCCGCGCGTCGGGCGTCGAGTTACTACCAGGCGTAGTTGAGAGTCTTAAGCAGCATTGTTGCAAAATTGTTTGCAACTCCTTTGGGCTGTGATAGACTCCGCTCGCTCAAAGGTTATCAGGTCCTTTCGTTTCCTAGCAGAGTCAGAAACCTTACAGAAGACTTGAGGACCTTCCAGTTCCCTTCAGACCAAGTCAAGCGGGTACCAGCGGGATTGACTCAAATCCATTGATGGTGACGAGCAGATCAACACCAGTTGCAAAGCATAACTTGCTGCCATAGCAGATTGCGCGGACTCACCTGCGGTTCTGGGTGAAAATCTAAACCCTACCCAACCTGAATAAAAGGAGATGACTATGAAGAACACAGTATCGATAGCGTTAGATCGGGAATCCCTGGCACGGTTCGCAAGCCTTTTGGGTAATCGCAACCTCGCCACCGGCGTTCATTGCGGCGATGACGAAGGCGACGTGGACGGCTTTTGCGGCGCGAGCGCGACGGGAGCCCACTGCGGAGACGATATCGACGGTTAACGCTTTACATACTTTCACGGGACCAACTAACGCATGGTTTCAAGCAGTGCGCGAAGCATGCGCAGTTCACCGCCCGAAACGACCTTGCTGCATGCCAGACAGTGGGCCGCAACTGCTGGCATCAGCGAGGTGACGGACATCACCGGACTGGATGTCCTGGGCGTTCCGGTTTTTGTAAGTGTACGGCCACAAGCGCGCGGCGAGGCCTTTACTTTCGGGAAAGGCCTGCGCCCTGTGGACGCTGAAGTCGGGGCCTACATGGAGGCCCTTGAGTTTTATTTTGCCGAACCGGGGATAGGTGATGTTTCAACCCATTGGGGATCTGCGAGGGACGTCGCGGGCCACGAGCGTGCAGACGATGCGATTCTGGATTTCGTTCCGCTCCTTCAGCGCGAGGTCGACCTCGATGGTCCGTTGCTGCTTGCCTTGGCTCAAGACCTTGAAAGCGGAGCCGAGTGCGCCATTCCCGCTGAACTCATCTATTATCCGGCACCGGACGTTGGGCAGTCGCTCTTCGGGTCTTCAACCAATGGCCTTGCATCCGGCAACTCGGTACTTGAAGCAACCATTCAGGCACTGTTGGAACTGATCGAGCGCGATGTCTGGTCGTTCGAATTTGTTCGCAATGCGTCAAGGTTAGTCGAGGCGGCCAGTCTGCCTGATGAGGTGCGCGAAATCGTAGGGCGCGCTGAGCAGAACGGTTTACATTTAAAAGTTCGCACTATTCCTAACGACTACGGAATACCGTTCTTCGCCGCCTTCGTTTTCGATTTGAACAATCCCAGCCGCAAGACATTCAACGGAGGTTGGGCATGCGATCTGGATCGTGACCGGGCGCTCATGCGGGCTGTTACTGAGGCTGCGCAAAGCCGCGTGGCTTTCATTCACGGCGGGCGGAAGGCGCCAACATCCGATGCTGACGAGCAGGTGCGGCGACACATGATTGGCGTGAGCGATTCGCGACAGCAAGTGTCGCTGATTGACATCCCCGACCTCGCCGTTGCCGGCACCTTGCAGCAGAAACTCGACGCGTTGATCGAGTTATTGCGCCGCGTAGTGCGAGAACCAATTTACCGGGTCGTGTTTACGCCTCCGGATTCGCCGCTGCAAGTAGTTCGAGTAGTTGTGCCTTTGATGGAGAATCTGAAGGAAACCCGCGTACGACTGGGACGTCGCCTGAAAGCCGCGATTGATGATATGCCACAAAAAAGCACAAAAACTCACAAATGATCTTGTGATCACCTTTGCGATTTTTGTGCCTTTTTGTGGCTATTAGGTAGGAAGATGGAAATTCGCCAAACCGTCGAAATCCGTGTCAGAGGAACAGTCCAGGGCGTTGGCTTTCGGCCAACGGTGTGGCGACTGGCCTGCGACGAAGGATTGGTTGGCGAAGTTTTGAATGACGGCTTTGGCGTGTTGATCCGCACTACCGGAAATTCCGGCGCCATCTCGCAGTTTCTTACCCGCTTGCATACCGAAGCGCCGCCCTTGTCGCAGATCGAAGATATCGAAACACAGGTCCTGAACCTGCTCGACTTCGAAGACTTCCGCATTGCGGAAAGCGTCAATGGTGAGAACCGTACGCGCATCACTCCAGACGCTGCGATCTGCTATGCCTGCCGCGCTGAAGTACTCGATCCGAAGGAACGTCGTTACGGTTATCCATTCGCAAACTGCACACACTGCGGGCCACGCTTCTCCATCGTGAAGGAAGTTCCATACGATCGTGTCAACACGACAATGGCGGACTTCCCCATGTGCGTTGACTGTAAGAATGAATATCTACAGCCCGCCGACCGTCGCTTTCACGCGCAACCGATCGCTTGTCCGACCTGCGGGCCAACGATCTGGCTGGAACAGGTCGAGACGAACGGCGCATCGCCTTATTCGGCGCCCCATCTGACGGCGCTGGAATCCGCTATCGAGTTGTTAAAGAGCGGCGCGGTGGTGGCGATTCGCGGGCTGGGTGGGTTTCACCTGGCCTGCGACGCCACAAATGCTGAAGCCG
>JAICQI010000618.1 GCA_025937955.1 Pyrinomonadaceae bacterium | reverse complement strand
CGCAATAACCATACTTTTCCTTGGTTTCCCTAACCTCACGAAGAGCGCGGCCCTCATTGAAAGATCGTATTCACCGCGAGCAGAGCCTCTCGATGGAATGATCTCAATCATCACTGTACCACCGTCGTACAATGGCTCCCATCCGCAACAGTATTGTGAAGGTATTGCGGAACCTGCGTTAAAGAATTGATGAGACGCGAGTTTCTTCATCCGGACCGCAAGGTTTACCGCGGTTGGCACGACTTCCGCATTGGTCCACTCTTGAAAGCTCTTTCTGCTCTACTAACTTTTTTTGAGAGGGGCGACACGAAATGCGTGCATCTCAGCTCTGTCTCCAAGTCCTCCTCCTGATTACAGCAACCATCATCGTCTCCCCGTCTGTGTTCCCGCAATCGAAACGAATCGATGGTGCAAAGACGTCAGCGGCACGGCCAATCATCTGGCTTCATCCGGGAAACGTCTCCAAGCGCAACCTGTACTTTGGCCCAGGTTCACCTGAAATGGCGCCAGTTGGTCCATTTTCCTTTGTCGAAGAGGACAAAGGAGGTGAGTCGCCTAAATTCGTTGTGCGTGATGCACATGGCCACAAATGGACCATTAAGCTTGGACCAGAAGCCCAGGCGGAGACGGTGTCCACGAGACTCGTGTGGTCAGTTGGGTACTTTGCCGAAGAAGCCTATTACTTTAATGAGGCTCGAATCAATGGATTGCCACGACTTTCTCGAGGGCAGGAATACGTTAGCGGAGATACAGTGCGCGCTGCCCGTTTTGAACCTAAAAGACCAGGTATGACGCGCGGTTCAACGTGGAGCTGGCATGACAACCCATTTGAAAACACGCGCGAGATGAGCGGTCTCAAGGTGCTGATGATTCTGCTAAACAACTTTGACGCACGCTCTGAAAACAATCGAGTTGTTTACGTTGATGGTCCACGTGGCAGAGAAGCGCGTTACTACGTTACGGATCTCGGTGCAACACTGGGTCGAGCCGGCGGACTCGGCGGTACTCGTTCTAAGAATGATTTAGCTGACTTCCTCTCAACCGAATTTGTTCGTGGTGTTGATGCAAGGGACGGGGTAGTTGAGTTCGACTATGACACGAGGCCCAGCGGATTAGGACACTTATCCGTTCTTTACCCTCCCTACTATCGGCACGAAGTCAACAAGGAGAAAGCGATGCGCGGCATTCCCGTCACGCATGCTCGCTGGATTGGATCGCTGCTTAACCAGCTTTCCGATGAACAGCTGCGTGATGCTTTTCGTGCGGCGGGTTATTCGGAGGGTGTTCGAGAAAGCTATGTCGGAGCACTACGTCAGCGCATAAATCAACTCACACAGTTGCCAAACCAATCGCGACGACAAAGATCTACGAGTGTTGCCACAAAGATCGGCAGATTCAACTCAGAGGCTGTCGAAACAGTTGAGACGACCTTGTTAAATGTCTTTTCCAAAGTACGCTCAATCGTCAAACGGAGGAACTGAAATGGCAGAGAGTCAACGTGGTGGAAGTAGCGCTGGAATCGTAGCGGTCCTGGTGATCTTCGTGATCGTTGTGCTAGCTGCATTGTTTATGTTCGGTGGCCGTCTGTTCGGTGAACGGAAGGGAGTTGACGTAAATATAAGCGCACCGTCCAAGTAATGTTTGTCAGTAGCTGAAGTCTGTGCGTTGGAGCTATCCATGAGTGCAAGCTCGGATTCAATCACCTGGCAAAGTTGGTCGCAGAAGTGGGGCTACTGGACCATCTGGTTCACAAAGGCGGATTTGCCACCTGAGCCATCCGAAGTCCGTTTGGCCGCCGAACGGCACATAGAAAATGTCCAAAACGCCGGTGTCGCGCCAGTAGCCGCAAACGCAAGAGTCGACACGCAGGTTTTTAGCACGGTTACCGGCATAAATTCAGTTGCTTGAACCAGCGCCACCGTACCGGAGGCGCAGGAGTTATTCGAAATGCCGCCGCCTCTTTGCTGCGATTGCCCCAACTACCGAAGCAGGTGAGGTATCGCTTGCTCCTTGTCGATCGTGAGAACGGACTGATGGTTGATTATATGACCAATGTTCTCTCCCCTAATGCGAGGTTAGTGTCATGAAACGCATCATTGCATCACTGATCCTGACAGTTCTTCTAACGCTCCCGATCATAAACGCCCAAAATAGTTCATCGAGACACAACGGAAACCCCGCCACTCGGTCGCCAGTCACACTCACACTTCCGAACAAAGAAGGCACGGTACGGTTTCTAGTGATCGGCGATACCGGAACAGGCAGCGACAAGCAATTGGAAGTCGCACAGATGATGCGGCGCTATCGACAGGCCTTCCCTTTTGAGTTTGTTCTCATGATGGGCGACAACATGTACGGCAGCGAAAAGGCCATCGACTACAAAGAGAAATTCGAGAACATTTATCGGCCGCTGTTGGACCAGAAAGTAAAGTTCTATGCGGCGCTAGGCAACCACGATGAAGCGAACCAACGGTTTTATGAACATTTCAATATGGAGGGTCAGGAATACTACCGATTCAAAAAGGGAAACGTAAGCTTTTACGCACTCAATAGCAACTACATGGATAAGAAACAGGTCGATTGGTTGCAGGGTAAGCTGGCAACCGACACCTCCACTTGGAAAATCGCGTACTTTCATCACCCGCCCTACTCATCCGGTGGCAAACACGGCTCTGACACCAAACTGCGGCAGATCGTCGAGCCGCTATTTATGAGGTACGGCGTTAATGTGGTCTTCGCCGGGCATGAACATTTTTATGAACGAATCAAACCGCAAAAGGGCATCTATTATTTTATTTCCGGTGCGGGTGGAAAGCTGAGAAAGGGAGACGTTAAGAAAAGCTCGCCCTTAACAGCCAAGGCCTTCGATCGCGACATGTCATTCATGCTGATCGAGGTCGACGGAGAACAGATGCATTTCCAGGTCGTATCCCGCACAGGCGAAACAGTGGATTCAGGCATCGTTCTGCACCAGCGCAAAGGAAATGGAATGACAACTAGCTAGAGATCACCGGAAGTTTTGATAGAAGAGTTATCTAAAGGAGTTGAAATGTTGTCGCCATCACGTTCGATAAACTGCATGTTCGCTGCCATCCTCCTCATCATTCTCAATTGCTCAAGTTTTGGCTATGGTCAGGACAAAAAGAAGCAACTGCCCGAGGGAACTCCGATACTGTGGCGCGAGCCGACCGATATTCGCAACCGGGATCTTTTGCTTGGACCAGGCGGCGAAGCAATGAAACCAGATCTCAGCCGCGTCACCTTTATCAAGGAGGAGAAAGGGGGATACTCCAAGAAGTATCGGATAAAGGACGGTCGAGGACGCGTCTGGGTAGCGAAGCTCGGCAAGGAGGCGCAGAGTGAAACTGCGGCGGTGCGATTAGTGTGGGCCACCGGTTACACCAGTGAGATCAACTACCTTGTACCGCGTCTCACAATTGAGGGCAAAGGAACATTAGAAAATGTGCGGCTCGAAGCAAGACCGGAGAATGTAGAACGTTTTGACGAATGGACCTGGGCCGCGAATCCGTTCGCGGGTAAGCGCGAATTACAGGGGCTGAAAGTTCTGATGGCCTTGATGGAAAACTGGGATCTCAAAGATTCGAATAACCGAGTTCTGGTCGTGCGACGTGGCGCTCGCAATGAGCTGCATTACGTCGTAAGCGATCTGGGAACTACGTTCGGCAAAACTGGCGGCCAGAACTCGCCGATGGCTTTCATTCGAAGCATCAAAGGAAGTCGTAACGAACCTGACGACTATGTCAAAGACAAGTTCATCGACGAGATCCAAGGCAACATGGTCCGTTTTGACTATAGCGGTAAGAACGAGAGTATCATGGAAAACATATCCATTGCTGACGCTCGTTGGATTGGCGGCTTGCTTGCGCGGCTCAGCGATCGCCAGCTACAAGATGCCTTTCGTGCGGCCAATTACAACGCGTCGGAAGTGCAGTTGCTCGCAGGGGCAGTTCGTAAAAGAATAAACGAGCTAGTAAGTCTTCAATCCGGTCCAACTACAACGGAACGGAGATGAGCGCAGAGCGACATGTAACCGGGCTTAAACGTTTCCTTCGCTGGACTGCTGAGTCCGGTAACTATCGCTCACATTCATTGCTGTGCGGGAATAGGTGG
>JAICQI010000373.1 GCA_025937955.1 Pyrinomonadaceae bacterium | reverse complement strand
CTTCGTAACTCAGATCGTTGTCAGGATACGAGTACTGCATTCCGATACGGTGACGAAAAGCGAAAGCCGCGATCGTCGGCACTTTCGCAATCAAGCGATAAATCTGTTTCCATCGAGACTCTATATTGAAGATGTCCTTCGCATCGGGATAGAACGTCGATAACGCTCCCAGGGTGGCTTCGAACATGCCCATCGGATGTGCGTTGTAATGAAAACCGTCCATCACCTTCTTGATGTTTTCGTTGATGAAGGTGTGGTAGGTGATGTTCCTGGTCCACTCGCTGAGCTGAGAACTGTTTGGCAATTCACCGTTGAGCAAGAGATAAGCGACTTCGAGATACGTGCTCTTCTCCGCCAGTTGATCGATCGGGTAGCCGCGATACTCGAGAATTCCCTTGTCGCCGTCGATAAACGTGATGCGGCTCTTGCAGGAGGCGGTATTCATGAATGCTGGGTCGTAAGTCATCAGCCCAAAGTCGTCGTCAGAGACCTTGATTTGGCGCAGATCCATGGCCTTGATGGTGCCGTTCTCGATGGGCAGTTGATACTGTTTTCCGGTGCGATTATCGGTGATTGTCAGGCTGTTCTCGCTCATAGTGAAAGTCTCCCACAAAAAATACTCAGACACAAAGACAAACTTAGCCGCAGATCTTCGCGGACGAACGCAGATTGGATCTGCGTTTATCCGCGAAAATCTGCGGCTAAGATTTATCTCGGTTAGTTGTTTTTGCGCGCTGCTTTGATCTCCGCGTCCGCGCGTTTTCGAGCGTCTTTTGCCTCGCGTTCGTTCAGACCAAGATCCTGCAACGTCTGACCCAGACTTCTTCCGGAAGAAAGGCCGACGAGAATCGAGTCGCGTGTGACGTTGGGAAATCGTCGATTCAGGTTCTGGCCCAGGCGCGTCGCGGAAACGTAGTTGCCAAACGTTAGATCGGGATTTGTCGCAAGTGCAGCCTGGTAACCACTGCGCAGATCGTTAGCGTTGGTGTGCAACGCTCTCGGGAGACCAGGATGGTCTCGCAGATCGTCGTCGGCGCGACGCAGGTTTGAGCTCGCACGCCGCGCGCGCTCGATACCATCATCGGAACGCCCGTTGGACTTCGTCGACGCGTTGCTCCGGCCATCGTCAGAACGACCACCCGAACGACTCGAGGAGTTTCCGATTCCGCGGTCCACGCCTGTGCCCGTTGGTGGACCACCACCGTGTGTGCTGCTGCCGCCTCCGCCGCCACGACTGCCACCACCGCCGCGGCCTTTGCCCTGGGCGAACGCCGAGGTCACCAGTACCAACACGAGCAGGCATAAAAGCCCTGTATTAATTCCCTTTTGAGTTAAATTCTTCACCATGCGCGCCTCCTTAACGATCCATTGTTGAGGGATGGAACAAGAGGAGAGAGGGTTTTAATCTACTACAACCGGTAGGCAGACGGCGACGCAAAAGCAAAAACACAATAGTACTGCAATAAACGGATTGGTCTACTTGATGCCCAACAGCTCGATGTCGAACTCCAGGTTGGCGTTTCGTGGGATTTGGGGCGGTCTGCCTGCGGCACCGTAGGCAAGCTTGCTCGGGATAATGAGCTTGCGTTTGCCACCCACTTTCATGGTCGCTAGACCTTCGTTCCATCCTTCGATTACTTCACCGAGCTTAAACTCCGCCGGCCTTCCGAGGTTGTAAGAGTTATTGAACTCGGTGCCGTCCTCCAGCCGACCGATGTAATGGACGACCACCGTCTGTCCGAGCTTGGGGGTAGCGCCATCACCGACCTTGAGATCCTGGATTTTAAGACCTGAAGGAGTTGTAGTTTCCGAGACGACGGCCTGCGATCCGCGGCGCGTGATGACGTAGGCGACGGCAGCAATCGCGATTACGGCCACGACGATGATCGCGACAATTCTCAGGTTGCGGTTTCCACCGGCTGGCGTGGTGCTCGCCATTGAGTTGGAATGCGGAACTCGCGGGCGCTTTCTGGCTCTGTTTATTTTTCGATGTCGGCTTTGAGGCACGAGCGGTTTTATACAGTATTTTCCCGCAAAGGCGCAAAGGTAGCCACGGATTTGACGGATGAAAACGGATGAACCACTATTCTTCTCGCCATGCCACTAGTTGCCGTAATCCCGAAACCAAACACGCCAGTCGAAGTGCGTGAAGTCGGCGAACCGGATCTCGAACCAAATTCCGCGCTGCTCGAAGTCGAAGTCTCTGAAGTTTGCGGCACGGATGTTCATCTGCAACAGGGGCGCCTCGCGGGTGTGCCGTATCCGTTGGTTCCGGGACACGTGTCGGTTGGCCGTCTACAGAAGATCCGCGGCGAGTTGTTTGACGTTGAAGGCAAGCGGTTCAGTGAAGGCGACCGCATCACGTTTCTTGACGTCCATCGCACGTGTAATTCCTGCTGGTATTGTCTCGTCGCGAAAGCCGGCACGCGCTGCCCGCAGCGAAAAGTGTACGGCATCACTTACGGTCTCGATGACGGGCTGAGCGGTGGCTGGGCCACCCACATCTACATCAAACCGGGCACACGTTGCATCAGGCTTGATGCCGTACCCGAGAATTTCATGGCTGGTGGTTGCGCGTTGCCCACGTCGCTGCACGCGGTGGAGCGCGGCGACATAAAGATCGGCGACACGGTGTTGGTGCTCGGCTCAGGACCAGTCGGCATTAACGCGATTGTGCTGGCTCTAATGCGTGGCGCGCTGCGTGTGCTCTGCATCGGCGCGCCGGAAGTACGACTTGACGCGACGGCTCAGGCAGGCGCCGCAGCCACACTGAACATCGAAACTCACAATGAAGCACAGCGACAGGACTGGGTGTTGGAAAACACAGCCGGGCGCGGTGCTGATGTGACCATCGAGGCGACAGGAGCGCCCGAAGCTGTCGTGCAGGCGATGCGTTTCACTCGCGACGCAGGTACAGTAGTCGTGGTCGGACAGTACACGGACCACGGCGTCACTTCATTCAACCCTCATCTCGATCTCAATAAGAAACATCTAGACGTGCGTGGCTGCTGGGGATCTGAATTTTCTCACTTCTATCGCGCTGCTCAGATCGTGACGCACAGACCGGGTGTGTGGTCGGAAATGAAATTGGATTCGTACGGGTTAAATGAAGCGAATGAAGCTTTGAGTGATGTAAAAGAAGGGCGCGTTTTAAAAGCACTTATTGAGCCGCAGATAAACGCGGATTCACGCAGATCTGCGTAATCAGCGTTAATCTGCGGCTAAAATTCTACCGATCTGGCCCACGTGGGCCACGTCCGCGTCGCTGGCGCTCCTCGCGCAAGCGTTGAAACTTTTGCCACTGCTCCGGCGTCAAGACGGTCTGCAAGCGACCATCCGCCTGGCGACGAATCTCGGCCATCCGTGGTTCCATCTCCTGTCGCGCTGCACGCAACTGCTCGCGCGTGTCGCTGAAGATCTCCTGCACCTTCGTCTTCTGGTCCGCAGTCAGTTGCAGCCGATCTGCCAACTCGTCAATGCGATTCCCCTGACCACCGCGGGCCCAGCCACGATACACGTTGAGCGCAAGTATTCCCGCCGTGAATCCAAGCACGAAGATGATCACGGCTGCGATACGAACTTGCCATCTGTTCTTAGCAACGTTGTCCATTGACTACCTCGCTTCGTCCACATCTTCGTATATCGTGGCGAACACCTGTTCGTAACTCATCTGCTCGTCACTCGCCTGCCCCATGATTACCGACTCCGCCGACAACTCCGACACTGCCTGATCGCTCGCGGGTGTTGCCGGCATCACAAAACTCAACACAGCGAGCGCCGCAGTGGTAACAGCCATCGTCGACACCAACGCCTTCGCCGAACCCCACAGCCGCCACATTGCGGGCACGCTCTCCACTGCCTGCCGCTCTCGCCACGCCGCCATTACTCTCGTCTGGAAAAACGGTGACGGCTCGATCGTCGCTTGGGCGCGACTCTGTAATACGATCGCCGACACCCGCGCCGCTTCGTAAGCTTCACGACACGACCCACAATCTCGCACGTGACCCTGAATCTCACTGAGTTGACTCTCAGAGAGGGTCAGGATCGGGGAGTTATCAAGAACGTCGATGATGTGTTTGTCTTTCATTAGTCACCTGGCCCAGCATTAGTCCTTCCCAGCAACTTCTCCATCGCTTCACGAACTTTACGTCGTGCGCGAAACGCCCTCACTTTGACTTTCGACTCCGACCATCCCGTCGCCTCAGCAACTTCCTTGATCGAAGCGTCTTCACCGTCGATCATCAGCAACGCATGCTGATCTTCGGGCGATAAGACGGACAGTAGTCGATCGGCGAGATCTGTTGCCACCACACTGTTTTCAACCGAGGGCTGCGCCCCCTCGTCGCCCGACTGCTGGTCCAACCAGCCCTGCTCGTCTTCGGTGAGATCTGAAACGGTAAACTCCGGTCGCCGTTTCGCGCCTCTCACCATATTCAAACACGTGTTGGTCGCGATTCGTGTTAACCAGCCTTCCATGGAGCCGCGACCTTCAAAGCTCCCGAGCTGGGTAAATGCTTTCAAAAAAACTTCCTGTGCCGCTTCTTCAACCAAACTTCTCTGCCGGAAGAACCGGCTCGCCACACTAAATACGCGCGGGCTGTAACGTCTGACTATCTCCGCAAAGGCAGACTCGTCTCCTTCCTGTGCTTGACGCGCCAGGTCCAGTTCCAAGGCCTGTTCGAGCCCACTCGCCAGTTGCGTTCCTCATCGGTTTAACGGATGGCGGACTCTTTCAAAACTCGAATCCGCCAACTCCGTGGGGGGACGCTTACTGCTGCATGTCGCGATGACGCCGTTCGCCACGTCGAGCTTTGAACTGCGCCTTCGACTGTTCCAACTGGGCTTTTTGCTCAGCTGTCAAAACGGAAAGCATTTCCTGGTGAAGCTTGTGGCGTTCGCCCATCAGCTTCGCCTGGAGGCTCGCCATTTCCGTCAATTTCTGAGTTGCCAGTGCTTCGTTGAACGTACCGCCTTCGCTGGCCTGACGCAACTCCTGGCGCTTGGCTCGAAGCTGTTCGCGCAAGGGTTTGTTCTGGGCCGCAAAGTTTTCGCGGATCTGCTTCATCTTGGTTTTCTGGTCCTCAGTTAGATTGAGCTGTCTGAAGAATCCACCGCGGCGCATTCCTCCGAAGCCGTGTCCTCTGTGCTTACCGCCGCCACGACGCTCGGTGCGCGTGCCTTGCTGGTTGCTTTGATCGGGCGTAGTCGTCTGCGCAAAGGCAATCGAACCAGCCAAGGCAATTGACGAGATAGCACCTATTGCTACTGTCTTAAACCGTTTGTTCATCTATGTCCTACTCCTAAGTATTCGTAATTATCCAGGGGAGTGTCCTGACCAGAAAGACACCACTCGGACGCGGACGGTTACAACAAACGGTCTGTAACCAATATCCCTATGCCGGTGTCTGATGCATAGGAACGGAAGCTGCGTTTAGTACTTGGAAATCGGCTATTTACAGAGGAATCGCATGTCGAGTCAAACAATTAAACAACCTTTAGTGGGCGGAATTAGTACAGGCAATAGCCTTGGTTGGCTTAAACAAACTTGGGCCAGATTGCTGCTTGGTAAAAAGAAGTTGCTATTGGGTGGCGGTTTCATGGCGGCAATCGTGCTGGCGGGACTTTATTTTGGGGGCGCCGATTCCAGCACACCGCAATACATGACCGCGCGCATTGAAAGAGGAAACCTGCGCAACACTGTCACGGCAACCGGAACGCTCCAAGCCGTGACGACGGTGCAAGTCGGCAGCCAGGCTTCGGGAACGATTTCCGCGCTTTATGCTGACTTCAATTCAGTAGTTAAAAAAGGACAGGTGGTCGCGCAGCTCAATCCATCTACTGCGCAGGCACAGGTGAACCAGGCTCGTGCAAATCTCGAGCAAGCTCGCGCTGGTCTTGCGAACGCTCGCGCAGCAGTCGTGAATTCTCGTGCTGGTGTATCGGACGCGCAGGCAAGGAGTCTCGCAGCCAGATCGACAGTGCAAAACAATCAGGCCGGCGTGTCGGGCGCTGAGGCGAACGTTGCCGTTTTGAAAGCGCAACAGGACGACGCGATGAGTCTTCTGAAACAACAGGAGTCGCTACTCAAAGCAGGCGTGATTGCGCAAAGAGATTACGATGTCGCAGTGACT
>JAICQI010000013.1 GCA_025937955.1 Pyrinomonadaceae bacterium | reverse complement strand
GGCATATCCTCAAGTAGTATGGGCGCTGATGATACCGGTTGGGGGTAGATTTGGCGGCGGCGCCGGCGCCGGCGCCGGTACCGATGTACTTCCACCCTCGCGCGGAAGAATCACTGAATCATTCTTGAATGCGCCCGGTGCAGTGCTGGCATAGGTTTGTGGCGACAGGACAATCTGGTCCAGATTGATTCCGTCTTCTCTCATCTGCACACGGATTGTTTGCGTCCCTGAAACGGCGAAGACAACCATTGGTCCCATGCCGTTAATGCCGGTGTCGTTCCAGCCCCAGTTACCTAACCCGCAGCCAGTACACTCTTCCATGTTGTACATGATCGCGGACGTGGTGCCGATGCGATATTCCGGTCCTCCGCTTTGGTTGAGGCTGGATGAAAACTGGACCCAAACTGAATCGTTATTGGTGGAATTTCCGATCGCCTTGCCCCTCATCCAAAGACGGTAGGGAATACCGGCCTGGGCGTTGAACGACATTTCAAAGTAATGCGTTGGACTGGCGAGTGGGGTAGTAAGCCTTGGCCCACCAAAGTCTGGATACTGCACGGCGGTTTGCCCGGCAGCGGAGTTGTCTCCCATTCGCATCCAGCTACCTCGAACAATCGGCGCGTCACCGGCCCAGAGCACCACGTTACCAGTGGTCACGGTACCGGAGTTCCTCGGCAGTATGACTACGTCATTGTGGGGCCAACCCGGAGCGTTACTGAGATAATTCGCAGGCGAGAGCACGACCTGATCGATCGAAAGCCCGTCTTCTCGCAACTGAACACGAACTGTTTGTGGTCCTGTATTCGCGAAATACACCAATGGTCCCAGACCGCCAAAGAGGTTGTCGTTCCAGCCCCATCCACTCAATCCGCATCCAGTACACTCTTCGAGGTTGTACAAGAAAGCTGAAGTCGTGCCGATGCGGCTTACAGCATTGCCAACCGAATCCACACTTCCGGAAAACTGAACAAACGCTGAATCGTTATTTGTTGAATTATTTTGAGCCTTGCCACGTATCCAGAGGCGATAGGGAACGCCGTTTACAGCGCTGAACGTTAGGTCGAAATAATTAGTGGGGTTGGCGGCGGGGGTGGTTAGTTTCGGAAGACCTGCGTCCGGATACCACATTCGGGCGCCCCCTGCGCCGGTATTGTCCATCGCGACCTGCCAGTTGCCTGCACGACTGGAGGCCTCCGCTGCGTAAAGTACGATGTCGCTCTGTGCTGAAATGGCAGGTGCTGAGAACGCTGCCACTATGATTGCAAAGGCCAAAAATTTCAAATATCTCGACGCCGCCTGCGACAAATGATCCATCTATAGTCAACCTCTCGAGAAAAGTGCTAAGCAGTGCTTTGCGGACAGTTTTCAAGGTCGGGGGACGCGCACACTTTCAGCGCTAAGACAAGAAAACACGAACACACATTTTGAGAGCGTGACTTGGCTAATCAGAGAAACGACCCACTGAACATAGCCAGTGCTGCTATCTCGTGTGCGTAAAAAACTTAATTTTGGTTCTGCTGATTAGAACGATGGAACTTGTTCTAATCGTTTTGTGGGACTACAGGTGTTACCCTCCATAACACCTGTCTTGACGGTTTACTACAAGCCAATAATATCGGCCCCGCAAGACGTGAAAAAGATACCATTCATTTTCCAAACATGTCAAAGTTCTTGCGGATTTGTAACTGTCCTGCAACATCTTTGTCGAATTTTGTTCGAAAAGGTTACTGAAAAATTGGGCCAGAGGCGATTTATTGGCAGGAAAATGCCCCTTTTTGGCCTTCTATAAACGCTCTTTGCAACAAAAGATTGGCAAATGGGGCTTGCGCAAAATTTGTGTGTGCCTTTCGTGCGCCGTTATGGCAAATTCGAGTGCAAGCCTTTAATGCTCCTCGAATTTGAAGCCCTACTGGTATCGCGTGAAGATTCTGATCACTAATATCGTCACCCTCAACGCGGGAGACGCTGCAATTCTTTACGCTATGATTGATGTGCTCCGCACCGCGTTCGGTCATGATACCGAATTCATCGTCTACGATAAGCACGGAGACGTACCCAGTCGCTATTATCCGGAGATAATATTTCGCAACCTGTTGTATCAGACGCGTGAGTCGACGACAGCGAAGCGCGGAAACGCTCTATCGAGCCGGCTGGACCAACTCCGTTTCAAAGCCGGCTTTTGGTTCTTAAAGCGGGGCGTTCCGCTTCTCCCACAAGTTTTTCTGGACAGGATAGAACGACGAGATCTACTTGAATACAAGACCGCGGACTTGATAGTGAGCAGCGGCGGCACTTATCTGGTTGAGAACTATTCGATGGCGGCACGCATTTTTGACTATCACATCTCACTCTACCTGGAACGACCGCTCGTCTTCTTTACTCAGTCGTTAGGCCCGTTTCAAAATCCGGAAAACCGCGCCGCGCTACGGCCCATTTTTGACGAATCGGTAGCCATACTCGTGCGCGACGAACAATCGCGTCGTAACCTCAACGAGCTGGGTGTAAAAAATAAGAACGTGCATGTAGTAGCCGATGCGGCTTTTGCGTTGAGCGATCTCGAGGCACTGGAGTCAGCGAAGTTGCGCGTCGCTCAACCCGGCAAGCGACTGAGAGTTGCTATCTCAGTCAGAGAGTGGAAGTACTTCAAGACCGTCGAGCCTGCGCAGGGAATGAATCATTATTACGAAGCCCTGCGCGCTTTGAGTGATCATCTTGTAGAGAAGTACGGCGCAGAGATTAGTTTTCTCTCTACCTGCCAGGGCATGCCGGAGTACTGGACGGATGATTCCCGCGTGGCGCAAAAGATCGTCGAAGGCTTGTCACCAAACACGCGCAAATCAGTTTCAGTGGATTCCGACTTCCATTCCCCGCCGGTCCTTGCTCATACGCTTAAAGACTATGATCTGGTAATTGCAACGCGGATGCATATGGCGATACTGGCTTTGAGTGTCGGCACGCCAGTGCTTCCGATCGCGTACGAGTTTAAGATGCGTGAGTTATTCGAACGACTTGCACAGGAGCGTTGGGTGCAGGATATCGAAGCGATATCAGGCGACGCACTTATTGACGCAGTAGATCAATTTCTCGAAGCGTTACCGGAGATTCGCGAGCCACTGTTTACCGCAGTGCAAAAAGAGTACGAGAACGCGGCCGCTTCCGGTCATCTCGTACGACAAGCCTTTGAAGAGTGGCGCCAGACGAGAAAATAATGAAGTCAACTGCCGCAAACATTTTCGAACGCGAGCAGATTCTCTGTGTTATTTCTCCACAGGAAAATGCATACTCGCAGACCTTCGTGCACGCTCACAAACAATACCTGCCGGCGAAAATAGTAAGTCTTTACGCGAAGGATTACGAGAACTTCTCTGATGATAATGGTCCACTTGTGGGAACGGAATTACCTGGCCGGTTGAGCCGTGCGCTACAGCGAAGGTTGTTGAAACTCGACCCTGATTTTTTTCAACAACGCGCTATGGCGAACTTCCTGGCAGACAATAAAGTTGATGCAGTACTGGCCGAATTCGGCCCGACCGCGACTCTCGTGATGGAAGCGTGCGATAAGATGAATGTCCCGCTGATTGCTCACTTTCATGGGTATGACGCTTACCGGCAGCGGACGCTGGAAACCTTTGGACGCCGCTACCCGGAACTGTTTGAGATCGCAGACGCGATCGTAGCCGTTTCGCGTGACATGCAAGCCCAACTCATAAACCTCGGCGCGCCCGCGGACAAAGTTCATTACAACTCGTGCGGCGTGGAGCCGTCAGTCTTCAAAGGCGCTGATCCCCTGAATAGTCCTCCAACGTTTGTAGCGGTGGGCCGCTTCGTAGATAAGAAAGCGCCACACCTGACGCTGCTGGCGTTTCAAGCTACTCTGGAAAAGTGTCCTGAAGCGCGATTGGTGATGATTGGTGATGGTCCACTGTGGGAGGCGTGCCGGCAAATGACTGTCTCGCTGGGACTCTCGAGCGCCGTGGAATTACAAGGCGTGCGCTCTCAGGCTGAAGTGGCAACAGTGATGCAGCAGGCGCGTGCGTTTGTACAGCACTCCATTACAACTCACGATGGCGATTCGGAAGGAACGCCGGTGGCAGTGCTCGAAGCCGGTGCGTCAGGTCTTCCGGTTGTTTCAACTCGGCACGCGGGGATTAAAGATGCCGTTATCCACGAGAAGACTGGATTATTAGTTGCAGAAGGTGACATCCACAGCATGGCTGAGCACATGACGCGCCTCGCGAAAGATCCTCAACTAGCGGCGGATCTCGGCACAGCCGGCAGAGAATGGGTGAGTTCGGAGTATTCGATGGATAAGAGAATTAAACGGCTCTGGTCCATAATCGAAGATAGCCTCAAAAAGGCACAAAATTTTTAACCAGACAATATGACGCTCATTCACTTTTTGTTTTGTGCCTTTTTCTGGCTTCACGAAAGAACCCGAAAAAGAAACGCAACTGACACTCGCTCTCGAATGCAGCATCAGTGTTTCCTGTCAGCAGTTTTGAGCACCAGCTAACAGCCTGCTGCGCAGTCGCTTTGTAGAGGTGACTCGGCACGCCTGCGATTTGAAACTTGGAACGCTCCCACTCGGGATCGTTGAGTACTGCATAGAAGTGACCGTGCCCGGTGTGCCAGCGACGGTGATAAGCCTTTGTCATGCGCTCCGGATCCACTCCGGCCCATGTGATCAAATCGGGAAGATACAGCCCGCGCTTGCCGCTGCGACACATTCGCTGCAGGAACTCGTGATCTTCCATCGATCCAATGCTGCCTTTCACGCGCTGCAATGAAGTCAGGAACCCACCCAGTTCATCAAACACTGCTTTCCGAATCGCGATGTTCGCCGTCAACAGACCCGGCGGTTTTTGACCGCTGATCTTTCGTGCTTCTGTTCCGTAGTCGAGCAGGGCGAGCGGAGCCCAGTGTGCAGTGTTCAGCCATGAAGGAGGATCACTCTCCCAAGCGGGCAGGACCCTTCCGCCTACGAAAGCGAGCTCAGGATCTCGATCGAAAGCAGACTTGATGATGGCGAGCCAGTTTTCGTCTGCAACACAGTCGTCATCCAAAAAAGCAATGATGGACGACTCAGCCTTTTCAACTCCCGTGTTTCGAGCGTAGGCGTTACCTTGTCGTGGTTCACGAACGTAGCGGAGGTTAACTGGCGACTCCGCTTTGAGTGATTCGACCGTCGCCGGCGTATCGTCTGCGGAGTTGTTGTCGACGACGATGATCTCGAAAGTAAGGTCCGGGGCTTTCTGCGCAAACAAGCTGCGCAACGCCTCGCGCAGCAACGCCGCACGGTTGTAAGTACAAACGACAACTGAAATATCCGGTGGCTTCATCCGCGTTCATCCGCGGCGAAAATGTCTGCCGTAAAACAGCCCGAGGAAATCCCACAACGCCAACTCCGACTCAAACCCCTCACTCGCCCCTTTCGAGTTCGCGAAAAGCCCCGTCAACCCGCTCACCAGGCCACGAGCCGCACTTCGATACTGCCAGCGTGGCAGTCCCAGAAGATATGCGCACTCCTGTTTGCGCGTCCGTTCGAGCAACCCCAGCGACACACCACGCCAGAAACACCAGCTGCGAAAATATTTCTTCGTCAACCGCTCCGGCCCAACATGATGGTAGATCTTCAGATCGGGCAGATACATTCCCTTCGCGCCACTGGCCAATAAACGCCCGTAAAGCTCTTCATCTTCACCGGACAACAGTCCCTTGTCCGTCCGTCCCAGCCAGGTAGTGTAGAGTCCGACTTTCAGCAGCACCGATCTTTTGAAAACTGCATTGCCACCCATCAGGATCCCGGGATAGTCGCGATCGAAAGGAACTTCTCGATCACCGCCGTTGACCCAACCGATAACGCTTCCGTACTTCACCGGTAGCCACTCAGGCGGCGGTATGCTCCAGCGCGGCATGTATGGACCACCAATGAAATCGAGGTCACGCGTTGTAAACGCTGCGAAGGCAATCTTGTACCACTCGCGGTCGATCTCCTCGTCGTCGTCAATTATTCCAACGAGGTCGCCATCAGTCGCATTGATACCGGCGTTCAAAGCATGCGATCTGCCTTGTTGCTTCTCAAAACAGTAACGGAGGCGTTCTCCAAATCGCTTTTGCAACGACTCGATGACGCCTCGCGTGCCGTCAGTTGAATTGTTATCGACAACCGTAACCGTGACTTCCAATCCCGCAGGAATCTCGGCGGCAAACAAACTATTCAACGCTGACGGAAGGAGATCCTGACGATTGTAGGTAGGAATAATTACGTCGAGTCGCATGACTGTCTTCAGACTCGAGACTCGTGCGTTACGCGCGGCTCATCGAGGCCGCTTAGTTGATGATCCGGCTTCTTGATTAGAAAGCGCTCGCGCGCGCCGAATGACCAGACGACTAAGCGCGGCAGAGTCCGCAAGAGAAAGATCACCAGTACCAGCTTCGGACTGCGCAGGTGCTCGTTGGCTTCTTTGAAATGAACGAGCGCGGCACTGGCCCCACCCGCACTCAACGCACGCTTACCCTCCAACAAGCGAAGTCTCGCGCGGTTTTCAACTATTTCCGCGTTCAGCGTTTTCTTTTCCGCGGGACTCAAGTCCGGGGTGCGGGCGCATTTTTCAAAGACCGTCAGCAGATTACGTATCATCCAAACCCGGTCAGACGAAAGGCTTCCCTGGCGCCGCCGGTAAAGTGCCAACACGCGCCGGTGGTAAACAATCCGGCCAACGTTTTTTGCAATCCTTAGCCACAAATCAAAGTCTTCACATGTGCGAAGATTTTCGTCGAACATCCCCGCTTCTCTGATCGCGCTCATGCGTGCAGTCACGCAGGTCATCACCGTACACTGCTGCCGGACCAGCGAATGAAAATTCACTTCGCCTTCCGACGGACTTACCTTCATAAACTCCAGTGCCACGGTCGAGTCGTCTCTGATAATCGTGGCATTCGGATAAACCAGCGCGACATCCGGATCCTTTAATAGAATGTCGAGTTGCACCTGGAGGTAATCAGGCGTCCATTGGTCGTCGGCGTCGAGCTGTGCGTAGAACTCGCCTTTCGCGATCCTGATCGCCGCGTTTCTCGCGGCACTGACGCCTTTGTTTTCCTGCGATAGATAAATGACGGGAACCGGATGAGAACGCAGTACTTGTTCCAGCTCGTCCTGATCTGTCGAACCATCGTTGACGACGATCACCTCATAATCGGTGAAGGTTTGTTTGTAAACGGAATCCAAAGCCTGACCGATATAACGGGCAGAGTTATAGGCGGGAATGACAACCGTGACGGCCGGAGTCTTTCGTGCATCGCTGTGAGTGGAGATGATCATGAGATTTGATCGGCGTAAATCTGTGTCGATCGCGGGCGCACTCCAACCAGACGGAGGTATGCCGCCACCCACGTTTCACGAACTGCCGGCCACGTATAAGCCGGACATTCTTCGTACGCGTTGCGCGCTATGGATTCAGCAAGCTCCGGCGTCTCGAGCAGCCGAATCGCCCACGACGCCATCGCCTCGAAGTCATTCTTCGGCACCAGCAGTCCCGTTCGACCATGTGTCACGATGTAACGAATCCCGCCGGCATTGGTCGATACCACCGGCAAGCCACACGCAAACGATTCAATAATCGATCCCGGCATGTTGTCGATGTTCGAGCTGTTCAGGTAGATATCGGCTTCGTCGTAAAGCGCATTCATCTTGCCGGGAGAGACAAGGCCGCGAAACTCGACGTTCTGAAGCTTCAACTCACTTGCGAGCGATTCGAGGTACGGGCGTTGCCGGCCGCCCCCCGCTACTATCAACTTTGCCTCAGGAAACCTTTGCTGAATTCTCGCAAAGGCTCGCAGTGTACATGCCACGTTGTACAACAGATAAAGATTGCGGTTAGACAAGAAGATCGGACGCAACGGCTTGCGCTCCCGAAAGTTGAATTGCTCCTGGTCGACGACATTTGAGATTGCGTGAGCCTGCAAACCAAACTTCCTGAACACGCCAGCCAGGTATGGGGAGGGAACGATAAGTTCGTCCGCCAGCTTCATTATTGGCACGGAGGTGCGCGGCCAGCATCTCAGGTGATCTTCAGCTTCCCCGCTGTGATAATTCAGAATCACTTTCTTCCCAAACAAACGGCCGATGAAGATAGCCGGCGTAGGCGCCAGCAGAAACGACAAATACGACGCAGAGAAAACGTGAATGATGTCGTGCCTGGGAATTTTTAGCAAAAGATTTATGCAGTAGACCAGAGACGTGGCAAGCGTCCGCACGTATTTGATTTTTTGCAACAGCCTGAAGGGGCCAGGAAAGCGAGGATTATGAGGCACGAACGACACCTCAAACATCGGCTCGCGACTCAGATTTTCAAGCAGGTAATTGGCCTGAACCGCCTGGCCGCCCAGAATGCGCAGAGAGGGCGCCACCAGCAGAAGTCGAACAGGCTTCTCTGGAAACTCAGCGTTTGAGCGTGAGTTTTGCGGGGCAATCATTCAGTCTTTACGTCCACTCAGCTGTCGGTACCGGTGCAGGAGAGGGTGTTTCGTGGATCTCACCCGTTAATAAAGCTTCTAAATCAATCTCGCGAGGAGTAAGTGTCTGCGCTGACCTCAACATTTCCAAACAGACCAGCGTCGCCCGAGCGCCGTCGCGTACGGTAATCTCCGGCGATTCACCGGTAGCCAGACTGTTAAAAAACGAGCGCAACTGATCTTCGTATCCTTTATGAGCCCAGAACGTCGACCGTGTTCGTTTGGACGTCGACGCTGACTCGAACCGTTTGAAATCCTGAACCATCGAAGTCACGCCCTTGGCAAACACCTCGACCCGTTCCCCCTGGGATTTCTTCGAACCGATCGTGGAATAGTTCAGTGTACCAATCGATCCGTCTGCGAACTGAAAACTCGCCACCAGATTATTTTCTCCGATGGGATCGGTTTTGCCGGTCGGCAGGCAGTAAGCCGACACGTGGGTCGGCTCCGATTCGAGCAACCAGTACATCAAGTCGATAAAGTGGACGGCCTCACCAACGATGGCGCCGCCTATCGCAGGATCCGCCATCCAATAGCTGCCCGAAATGCCCGGAGAGCTGACGCGGCAGTTAATCACCGCCGGCCCGCTGCGTCTTGCGAGCGTTCCCTTCAACTCTTTATAAAACGGCGCAAAGCGACGATTAAATCCGACCGTCAACTGGTTACCCGAGATTACTACCGCGTTGTACAGTTCGCGACACTCCGCTTCAGTCAACGCCATCGGCTTTTCCACGAACACGTGCTTCCCGGCCATCAACGCTTCAAATGCCTGCGAGAAGTGGTGCTGATTTCGGCTCAGCACCATCACGACGTCAACTTTCGGATCCTCCAGAATCTGCCGGTAATCCGAAGAGAAGTACGACGCACCGAACCGGCGCGCATAAGTGTTGCCCCTCGCGCCGCTCGCCGAGTACACCGCGTGCAAACTTACGTTTGGTATCCGCGACAGACTCGGCAGGTGTGCCCAGCGCGCAAGATTGCCGGCGCCGACAAGTGCCACTTTCAAATCGGATATCGCTGCGCTGTTGGGCAGATCCACGCGACGCTGCGGATTGAATTTTTCCGGCTCTCTCGAATTCGATTCAGGATACCGCAACAACACACCCAAACTCGGCGCCGTCGAATCCTTGACGAGCTGATAAGCACGCGGCGCATCTTCGAGATCGAACTCGTGCGTGATTAATGGCTGCAGATCGATTTTTCCGCGAGAGACCAGGCGGAGAAACTCTTCCATGTTGCGCTTCTCCGTCCAGCGCACATAAGCAATCGGGTAATCTCGTCCCTTCTCTTCGTATTCGCGGTCGTAACTTCCTGGTCCATACGCACGCGACATCAGCAGACGTATCTCTTTGAGATACATTTCATTCCAGGGAAACTTCATCTCCACTGCGCCGACGATCACGATCTGTCCGCGGTCCCTGCAAATCTCGAGGGCTAATTCGCACGGGGCCGACGACTTCGAAGCAGCGGCAACGATCACGCAATCCGCGCCCAGACCGTTCGTCATGGCCCGGATCTCGTCGGCAACCGATACGCCGCCGTCGAGCACCAGATCCGCACCGAGTTTGCGTGCCAGCTCAACACGGTCTTTTCGCAAATCAATACCGATCGTGCGCGCTCCCTGTAACTGTGCGAGTTGTATTACCAGTTGGCCCACCAGTCCCAATCCGATCACTGCCACCACGTCGCCGACTCCGACTTCAGAGATACGGATCGAGTTCAGCGCGATGCTTCCGAGAGTCGTGAAACAGGCATGTTGGAAGGGCACGTTCTCAGGAACTTTTACGATCAGGTTTTCCGAGGCCAGGATTGTTTCGCCGTGTCCGGTACCCTCGCCGCCGTAAGCAACGCGGTCGCCGATCGAAACACCGGTAACAGTCGGATGCCGGTCGACGACAATTCCCGCACCCGCGTATCCAAGCGTTGCGTATTCCTTGAACTTGGCGCGCACTTCAGCGATGGTTGGACCAGGACCCATTACTTTCAGTCCTTCCCAAACCTTGTTCATCTGCGACGGATTGTGAGCGACCTCCTTGAGAATGCTCTCGTCGTGGATGCTGGCGCCTTCAGTGCCGCTACTGATGAGCGAGTAGACGGGATTCACCAGCACGTGATTAGACGTCACCACCGGCGCGGGCGCTTCGGCGACAACGATATGTTTCAATCCTTTACGGAAAACCTGCTTCATCCAAGCCTCAAAAAGTTATGAGCCACAAAAAGGGGCAAAAAACACAAAAGAGATTTTAGCTAAGTCATTTGTGGTTTTTGTGCTTCTTTGTGATGGCTTAACAAAAAATTCTTTTCCTTAGCAAGCTCGCTATAGAGTTTTAGCCATTCATCCCGGATATATGGCCAGGTAAACTTCCTGCTCGATTCGTGCGCATTACGGGCCAGCTCTAACGCAAACTCATTGTCGTTGAGAAGACGAATAGCGCCGGCGGCGAGCCCTTCGTGATCGTCGCGATCAACGATCAGGCCCGTGACCTCGTTGGTCATGATGTACGGGATTGCGCCGCCACCGTCTGTCGTCACGACATTGAGCCCGCATGCCATGCTCTCAGTGATCGAACTCGGCATGTTGTCGATGCTGGTCGCCGACAGGTAAATGTCCGCGGAATCGTACAAAGCCGGCATTTTTTCAAATGGCACGAAGCCGATGAATTCAGTATTGCGCAGGTTCAGATCGCGTGCGAGCGCTTCGAGCTCAGCTCGCAGGTAGCCGTCCGCAGCGACAGTCAGTTTAGCGTCCGGATATCGCTGCTGTATGATCGCAAACGCACGAAGTACACACGGGACGTTATACAGCGGTTCGAGCAAACGGCTCGTCAGAAACACTGGGCGCAATGGTTGTCGCTCGCGAAATGTGAAACGGTCCAACTCGACGATGTTGTTAATAGCTCGTGCACGTAATCCGTAACGAGCAAATACGTCTACGAGATAACCCGAAGGCACAACGATTTCGTTGGCCCAGCGTATGGTCGGCACTGCGGTGCGCCAGTTTTCGAGATGATCTTCTGCTTCGCCACTGCGGTAGTTCAGGATCGATTTCCTGCCATAAAGCCGCGAAATGAATAACGCCGGTATGACGCTTAGCGAGTAAGAATAGTAAGAAGCGGAGAAGATGTGGATGATGTCGTACTTTCTGATGCGCCACAGCATTAACAACATGCAGTACAAAGTAGTGACGACTGTACGAACGAACTTGATAGATTGTAGCGACCGCAGGATTCCGGGTAAGCGAGGATTGTGAGGGAGAAAACCAATCTCCAGATCCGGCTCGCGCTTCAGTCCGTCCATCAAACGGATGGCCTGCCGCGACTGCCCGCCAAGAATGTCCAAAGAAGGCGCGAAGATCAGTACTCGAAGCCGGTTTTTCGTGTTTGTTGACGTCATCTCTTGCTGTAATTCGGATCTACACGCTGCACTCCTGAAACCCACCGAAGCTTTAGCAACTCGTTATAAAGACTCTCAACGTTTTGTAGTTGCTTCATCGACGAAAACTTTTCGCTCACCAACTGCCGGCCCCGTTCGCCCATGGAGCGAGCCTTCTCCGGTTCTAATAACAGAGATGCGATGTGATCGCCCATTCGCTTATGATCACCGGCTGGAACGAGATATCCGGTTTCACCGTGGACGATTGCTTCTCGAGCGCCGCCCACGTCCGTCGACACGACCGGTCGTCCCGCGGCCATGTACTCGAGGATCGCATTCGAGAACCCTTCAGAGCGTGAGCTGAGAACACAAACGTCTGATATCGATAACACCGCTCCAACGTCTTTGCACCGGCCGATAAAGAACGTGCGTTCTGCGATGCCGAGGGTGCGGGCCAGCTCCTGGGTCGCTTCTTTCAATTCACCTTCGCCGGCAACTATGAAAGCAGCATCAGGAACCTTCTCGTGCACGCGCTGCGCAGCACGCAAAAAGGTTGGATGATCCTTCAAACACGCGGGCTCCGGATGCTGCACGTGTGCCCGCATGTTGGCCATTATCGTGACGAAACGCGCCTGCTCGGGCAGGTTGAGCGTCTTCAAAATTTCTCTTCTGTCTACTTGCGACTGCACACGCGCGGGATCGAGCCCGTTGTAGATTGTGCGTACTTTTTGCGCGGGCACGCCCTCTCTGATGAGTTGCTGGCGCACTTCTTCACAGTTCGCAACCACGGCGTGAGCAGCGCGATATGCGCTCCGCTCGACAAATCTTTGAGACGCCGGGCGAACAGCAGACTCGCGACGCGACGCAATGCGCACGGGAACGCGCGCCAGGGCAGCTCCAGCCATGCCGAAGATGTTTGTGTAGAAGTCGTGCGTGTGGACCACGTCGATGTCGTGTTTCTTCAGGTACTGTGCAAAACGCCGAACCTGGCGAGCGGCATGAAGATCGTAAAAACTGTTGAGTCGAAATTCCGGAACGTCGTTGAAGCCAAGCCGATTGATCTCGTCGAGCAGCACTCCACTGCGGTCGAGAGTTGCGACACTGACATTGCAGCGCCCGCTCTCCAGCAACAGTCGCGTTAACTGCACCGCCTGTCGCTCAGATCCACCCTGGTGAAAACTACCAATCAGTTGTAGCGCGTTATATCTCAAGCTTGAATATTTCAGCCGCTCTAACTCGTTTTCTGAAACACAAACTCATTGCAACCAAGACCGACGGCCCCGCATTTGAGCTTCGTCAGCGTAAATCCGCGAGCGCGGTAGAAGTCGAAGATCTCTTCGGGCTTCGCTACCTCATAAGGATAACCACCCACCCAATCAATCAGATCGTGCCAGTGACTCATACCTCTTATCTGTTTGTACTGCGTCCAGGTTCGAATGTATTCACCGGGGCGACCCTTTACTACCGAGCGAATGAGTGACTTCGCTTCTTCCGGAGCCGACACCGCTATCGCAAATGGAGTTTTCATCAATCGCGGTAGTTGGTTGTAAGTTTTCTTAATCCATCGCCACCGCGCTGCCTGGCTGCCCGTATCATTGTAGATAGCCAATAAGAGCTTGCCACCAGCAGCTACCGGGATCTGTGCGTTCTCGAGTGCCTTCCACATCTCTCCCGTGTGATGTAACACCCCCCACGAGTAAACAATGTCGAATTCTCCCAGCGAGCGTATGTAATCCGCGTCGAGAGCCGAACCCTCCTCGACCTTCCATGAATCGTCTTGAGGAAAGTACCGGCGCCTCAGCTCAGTGGTGCACGCAACCGAATGCGGGTCGTAATCGAATGAATGTACTGTCGCTCCGAGCCGACGTGCGGCCAAACTGGAAAGCCCACTGCCGGAACCGATATCAAGAAAGCGTTTCCCAGTCAGGTCGGGAAGCTCGAGCATTCCGGTAATCGCCCGTTCAGCTTCCGCGATACGCTGGTCGTCCAACGTAGTCAGAAAACGGCTCCAGTTTTTTCCAAACTCGAAGCGCTCTCCGCGAGAGACCTCTTCAGTGTGCGCTCGAGAAACTGCCTCTTCCATCATAAATATCAGCTCACTGCCAGCGCGGCATCCGAATAAGACAATTCGTTGCTGGGCTGGTCCACAAACGTGCGGTGCCATAGCTCCAGCATGAACAACCCCCACAATGCATAAGAGTGGTTGCGCCGGCCGCGCTCATGCTCCTCGAGCAGAAGATTCACGTAATCAGAATTAACGTAGTCACGTTGTCGAGCACGGAATCCATGCAACGTATCTCTAATGCGGTCTTTCAATTGCTCGTTGATCCACTGCTCAATGGGCATCCCGAATCCCTGCTTGGGTCTGTTCAGGATTTCCTGAGGGACGAGGTCTTCAACAGCCTTCTTGAAAATGTATTTAGTTTCCGTGCCTGCCATCTTCATTGAAGACGGGATACGCATCACAAACTCGATGAGCTTGTGATCGAGCAGAGGCACCCTGGCCTCCAACGAGACCGCCATGCTCATGCGGTCGACCTTCGTCAGAATATCTCCCGGCAGATATGTTTTGCTGTCAATGAAAAGTAACTGGTCCAACGGATCGCCGGTCTTGACCTGAGCCGCGTAGGCGCGAAATTCCGCGAGTGATCCGCCATCGGTCCCGAGCTGTTTTTTGAAATCGTCCGTATACAGCAGTTGTCTGTTTAATCCCGAAAAGACAGACACGCTATCCAGATATCGATGAATCGGATCGAGAGCCACGTTGTGAAGATAGTTGCGGCCGAGTGTGCCGTGTGGCAACTTCGCGCTCAACGGCTGCATTATTCCTTCGCGAATGACTGACGGCAGCAGGCTGAAGCCTCTCCGCTTGCGATCGATGACATAACGCGTGTAGCCGGCGAACAGCTCGTCACCTCCATCGCCGGAAAGCACCACCTTGACGTGTTCGCGAGCAAGCTTCGACACCATGTAGGTGGGAATGCTCGATGGATCGGCGAACGGTTCGTCAAGCTGTTGGACCAGGTCGTCAACCACATCGCAGATGTCCGGCGTTACAAAGAACTCATGATGGTCTGTCCCAAACTTCTGCGCCGTTAACCTCGCATACTTGAGCTCGTTGTAACTATCCTCGTGAAAGCCGATCGAAAATGTTTTCACCGGCTGGCCCATGTGACGGGCCATGAGACCGACGACAGTGCTGGAATCGATACCGCCGGATAAGAAAGCTCCCAAAGGTACGTCCGATACCAAACGCAACCGCACTGCTTCGTCAAGCAGCTCGCGCAAGCCGCTGACACAATCTTCAGTCGTCATCGATGGATCGGGACTGAAGTCGAAGTCCCAATACTTTTGAATGACGACACGATTATCGGAAAAGGTCAGATGATGGCCTGGCGGAAGTTTGTAAATGTCGCGGAAGATACATTGGGGATCAGGCACGTAGCCGAGTGTCAGATACGCATCCACGGCCTCGAGGTTGATGTTTCGTTTGACTTCCGGATGCACGAGTAACGACTTGAGCTCTGAACCAAAGACGAATGTGCCTCGATCTGTGACGGTGTAATAGAGAGGTTTTTTGCCGGCGCGATCGCGTGCGATGAAAAGTTTTTGGTTTCGATCGTCCCAGATTGCAAACGCAAACATTCCCCGAAGATGGTCAACGCATGCTGGTCCGAATTCCTCGTAGGCGTGAACGATCGCTTCGGTGTCGGAATGGGTTTGAAAGGTATGTCCGTGAGACTTGAGCAGCGCGTGCAGTTCGCGAAAGTTGTAGACCTCTCCGTTGTAGACAATCGTCACGGAGCCATCTTCGCCTGAGATTGGTTGATGACCGCCGGCGAGATCGATAATCGAGAGCCGGCGCATGCCCAGAACCGCACCGTTTTTGATCATCACACCGTGGTCATCTGGCCCGCGGTGGACGATGGCCTGACACATCCGGCCGATCAAATCGGCGGTTCCCGCCACCTGCCCCTTATCAGCTCGTACAAACCCTGTTATGCCACACATCGACGTTCATCCGCGTAAATCCGCGGCTAACTTCTTTTCAGTATGCGATAAGTAAATGCGACGCAGTGCTATCGCGTAACCCACGAGGTAATAAATGTACCATTGATAAGCGACCGCAGCGAAAAAGCTGGCCACCATGTAACCTATCAGACTCGCCCGTAACCCTATTGAAAGATAGTAGTAGTAACGCTCGTCTTTTTTACCGTCCGTCGCCTTTTCAATCTCCTTTAGTCGCTTATAGGGATAGACCAGGAACATGATGTAAATGATCATCGCCGGTATACCCATCTCCGATCCCACCTGGGTATAAGCGTTATGTGTTCCCAACTCCTGAAACGATTTGTGGTGGAAGTTTCCCAGCCCAACGCCAAACAAGGGATACCGAAGCGTCACCAGGATGGATCTTTTCAAGACCTGATTTCGCTGGCTGGCCGAACCGGTGAGATCACCGCCTATATTGAAAATCGTAGATAAGCGGCTGCCATAACTGCCGGGTGCAAGAGCAAAAAAGAGCACGACCGCCAAAAAGAATCCGGCCATAGTTGGGAAACGCTGCTTGCGACCCAGCTTGAGCACGAGAAAGAACGACACGGCCACCAAAGCAAGAAAACCGCCGCGCGAGAAGGTGACAACTATCGCCGCAACCATCAAGCTCGCTGCACCAATATAGACAAATTTCCGGAACACCCCTCGTTTAGCCATGGCTAAACCGACTGCTATTGGCGCCATGGTTGCGAGGTGAAGCGCCAAATCATTTGGGTTGTCAAATAGGCCCTTGATGCGGCCCATTATTCGGGAAGTTATTTCGGTCCCGATCCCGAACAAACCCGCTCGATAATCCTGGATCGCAGCGATACTTAAATAAACACTCACTGCGAGTGCCAACAAAATGAGCAACCGTAACCGGCGGTCAGTACGAACAACGTTAACAATGACTATAAAAATCAAAAGAGTCTTGACTAGTAAGTCACCGAAGGTCTTCCATGCTTCAGCCGGATTGATAGCGAACGGTATCGATAACAGTGCCGCCACTCCCAGCAATAAAACCAGGTTTACCTCTCGTGTGCGCGTCGTTAGATTGCCTTCAACAATGATCTGGGTGATGGCATATATCGAAAGGGTTATCACACCGACATAAAAGGCCATCGACTTGATACCCGACAGCGCGGGTATTAATTCATATGGTCTGAGATAGAGAACTACCGAAAACACAAACAGCGCGCAGAAGGTGATGCCGTGTCCCTTCCGGCGAATCCAGTCAGCGCTTGTCGACCATACGGTTGTATTACTTGCGGCTTGCTCGTCGGTGGGTGGAGCAGGCTTGGCTAACGGACCATCCAGCGGACTGTCAAACGACTTGAACTTCTCTGCGCGCGGCCATGTTTCAGGCTGAGCATGAAAATCTCTATCGCGACGAGCCCGCGATGGAACTACGGGCTCGTAATCACCTATTTTCGGTTCTAAAGGCATTTAAGAATACGCAACCACGCAATAGAGCTTGCCGACCTTCGTGATCTCGTGGCGACTAAACCCGGCGTCGCGCATGAGATTCTCGATCCTTGCCTTGCTGTAAAAGAAAACGTCACAGCCCTTGCGAGCCAGTCTTACTTTCCTGATTGGGGCGCGCCAGGTCCATAGTCTCGGAAAAGCCATGATGGCCTTGTCGGTGCTGACTTCCCGCATGCGCTTGAGCACGGGGAGCGGATCGCGGATGTAGTCGAAGAGCCCGATGCCGAAGCTGACGTCGAATTTCGATTCGGGTTTGAAATCGAGGAGATCGGTTTGAATGAAAGTGCAACGGTCAGAGAAGCCTTGTTGCTCGCTTGATTTGCGACAGAGATCGATCATCACTTCCGCGATGTCGATACCGGTGACTTTCCCGGCGCCTTTGCGGGCCAGCTCGAGCGAATAAAGACCGTTGCCACAGCCGACATCAAGGAAGTTTCGGCCTTTGATGGGTTCGCAATTGGCGATGGTAAACTCATAGCGCTCATACATGTCCTTCCGGAAGATCTGGTCCAGCGTGTTCGCGAAACGCGACTTGCGGTGGGTGTAAATCTTCTGGAAAGCGTCAGCCTCGCTGTTCCAAAACGCTCTTTGCGCCTGAATCTCGTTGTTCAAATCTGAAGCACCTCTCTCACGGTTGTAAATTCGAAATCGTCGATGAGCCGTCTTAGCCGTCTCTCAGTCTGGTTTAAATTGCGATAATGGCGAAACTTTTGCGAAGCAGACAGATTTTTTACTCTTGGCTGTTCCGGGTCGATTTCCCAGGGGTGCAAATAAAAGACAACCGAACGGCCCTGGGCGTTGACTTTTCGCATGCAAAAACGCGTGTAGGAATAAGGAAACAGCCGGAAATAGCCGCCGCCGCAGAAGGGAAACCGCCGTCCGTACATCTCCAGCACACTCATCGGAAATTCATACAGTTGATCCGTGATCTTATAGGGACTCAGTGGCGCGTCGGCAATGCCGTAGTCTGGATGAAAACCGACGGGGAAAACTGAAGAATCGTAACGAAAACCGTACTTTTCGAGGGTTGGAAGCGCCCAGTCCTTGGTCGTGTTGACCATCGAAAACGAAGGTGCTCGGAAGCCTACGGGCGTGGTTTTTACACCGGCTTTCGCGAGCGCTTCGAGGGCTCTTTGCAAGTCGGCGTCAAATTCCTCGGGCGTGATTTCCGTGAGCAGCAGGTGGTTGTAGCCGTGGACTCCGATCTCGTGTCCACGCCTTTCGACTTCCTGGATCAGGTCGGGCGCACGATCCGCAACCCAGCCCAGCACGAAAAACGTCGCTTTGACTTTTTTCTCGTCGAGCAGGTCCAGGATGCGTGTCGTGTTGCGGCGGACTCGCAGGTCACACTTGTCCCAATCGTCGCGCTTGATCACACCCGCGAGGTTGTGAACACAAAACCAGTCTTCGAGGTCTATTGATAGAGCGTTCTTCATCCCTTTGAACTCTGAGCTGAAACCGGTTCGCGATGGGGTTCCCAACGCGTGTAAGTCTCGCCGCTGATAAACTTCACAAACGCGATCAGCGACGCTAAGTTAGTAATGACAAAGTACTGCGGCAGGGCAAGCAGGCGAACGCTCAACCCGGCCTTCTCGAGCAACCACGAGGCCAGCGCCGCCAAATAAAATGCGACCTGCGCAACAAACAACGCTGCGTAGAACACATTGCGCGGCGCCAGAAACCCACTCGTAATGAAAATCACGATCAGGAACACCGGCACCAGGTAGCGCATGATCTTGTGTGACCATAGCTCTACGGCGTAAAAGCCGCTCCTGAACGGATTAAGCATGCCGCGGTTGCGCCACAGATCGCTGAACGTCTGCGAGATGATTCTGACTCGCGCAGCCAGTTCCTTCTTCGCCTGCCGGTTCGGCTCCTCCATGCAAACTGCTTCGGGAACGTAAATCGCGCGCAGCCCCTGTTCGACCATCGTCGTCGCGATGATGAAGTCGCTACATGCGTCGTTGTATAACGGAACGTAAGCCGACTTCCGCACCGCATACATGCAACCGCAGACACCGATCAGCGAACAAACATTGCTCTCGTGCTTCTTGAGAAAGAATTCGTAGTTCCAATACGACTGTGTTCCAGCGCCCACGCTCGACTCTTTCGAGTCCTGGTAGATCACGCGGCCCGTCACACAACCAACGCTCTGGTCTGCAAACGCAGGCGTCATTAACCGCAGCACGTCCGGTTGATAGTGGGTCGTAGCATCGGAGAACACGATGATCTCGCCATTTGCCTTGGTAACGGCAGCGTTCTGCGCCGCAGTCTTGCCATGGCGTTCCTCCTGCCGGTGCAGGCGAACTCCACGCGGAGCAAAGCTGCGGGTGATTTCGTCGGTGCGATCGGTGGAACAGTCGGAAGTTACGATGACTTCGAGATGAGATTTGGGGTAGTCGAGGGCGAGCGTGTTTTCCAGCTTTGCGGCCAGGTCTCGCTCTTCGTTGTAGGCGGCGATTATGACGCTGACTGAGGGTGTCCAGTTTTCACTATGGACCGGCTTCGGCCTGATCAGGCTAAGGAGACTAAGCAGGAGCGGATAGCCCACGTAGGCGTATCCCACAGCCGCCACACTCAGCCAAAAGATTACCTCCACCTGTTGCCTCGCTCCCTTTTAGTTGCAATTGTAGGGGCGGCACTCAGTGGCCGG